>CATIYQ010000001.1 GCA_949739465.1 uncultured Peptococcaceae bacterium
ATCAGTATAAAAACCGAGGAGGAAGAGAAATGGCAAAGCAAAAGTTTGAACGGACAAAGCCACATATTAACATTGGTACCATTGGACACGTAGACCATGGTAAAACCACATTAACAGCAGCAATTACCACCTGCTTATCCACAGTAGGGGGTGCAGAAGCAAGAGCGTATGACCAAATCGACGCAGCACCAGAAGAAAGAGAACGTGGGATTACCATTAATACTGCCCACGTAGAATATGAAACACCAAGCAGACACTATGCGCACGTAGACTGCCCAGGACACGCTGACTATGTAAAGAACATGATTACCGGGGCAGCACAAATGGACGGTGCAATCTTGGTAGTAAGCGCAGCAGATGGTCCAATGCCACAAACTCGTGAACACATCTTGTTGTCCAGACAGGTAGGCGTACCATACATCGTTGTATTCATGAACAAAGCAGACCAAGTAGACGACGCTGAATTGTTGGAATTGGTAGAAATGGAAATTCGTGAATTGTTGAATGAATATGAATTCCCAGGAGATGACACTCCAATTATTTCCGGTTCTGCATTGAAAGCATTACAATGTGGTTGCGGGAAAGAAGACTGTGCAAACTGTGGTCCAATCTGGAAATTGATGGCAGCAGTAGACGAATACATTCCAACTCCAGAACGTGATGTGGATAAACCGTTCTTGATGCCAATCGAAGACGTGTTCACCATTACCGGTCGTGGTACTGTAGTAACTGGTAGAGTAGAACGGGGTCAGATTAAGACCGGTGATACTGTACAAATCGTAGGGTTACAAGACGAAATTAAACAAACGGTAGTAACCGGTGTAGAAATGTTCCGTAAGTTGATGGATTATGCAGAAGCAGGGGACAACATTGGTTGCTTGTTAAGAGGGATTGAACGGAAAGAAGTAGAAAGAGGTCAGGTACTTGCAAAACCTGGCAGCATCAATCCTCACACCAAATTTGAAGGTGAAGTATATGTATTGACCAAAGAAGAAGGCGGCAGACATACCCCATTCTTCAACGGTTACAGACCACAATTCTATTTCAGAACAACAGACGTAACAGGGGTAGCAAAATTACCGGAAGGTACAGAAATGGTAATGCCTGGGGATAACATTAAAATGGAAATTGAATTGATTACCCCAATTGCTATTGAAGAAGGGTTACGCTTTGCTATCCGTGAAGGCGGCAGAACTGTTGGCGCTGGTGTTGTTTCTAAAATTGAAGCGTAATTAAATTTTCAAGGCGTCTGCCTTGGGAAGTGACAGGTAAGCAGATAAAGCGGAGGGATGACCTCCGCTTTGTTTGCTGTAAAAAAACAGGAAA
>CATIYQ010000002.1 GCA_949739465.1 uncultured Peptococcaceae bacterium
AATCACGACGGCAGACATCATCAAATCCATGGAAAAGTTAGCTTATCTGGGAGAAACAACAACTTCTGAAAAATCAGTAACGGAAATACCGAAACAACCAGAAACTTTAGGAGACTTATCAAACATCATACAGTTGCTGCAATGCTTGCCACAGCTTGCTTACGGCAACCTCAACGAGCAAAAACATCGGTTTGAGGTTGTATAACAATACGATAAATATAAACGTCCTATGTAAAATCATAGGACGTTTTTTTAGTGGTAAAAAGAAAGAAAAGATTGTATAATAAGAAAAGATTCTTTTCATAAGATTCCATAAGATTTCCAAAAATCAGGTAAAACAGTCAGGAGGCAGAAAAAACGGTGACGATTGTAATAGAACAAATTATTCAAAAAGCCAATGAAATCGTAGCAAGCCAAAGAGAACGTATTGAGGCTGTTACCGAAAAAAATACTCAAAAGGTATTAAATGCCTTTCGGGAAAATAAAATCTCAGAACAACATCTGAAAGCCACTACAGGGTATGGCTATGACGATATGGGGCGGGACGGGTTAGAGGCTGTTTACGCTCAGATTTTCCAGACGGAAGATGCCTTGGTAAGGCAGCAGATTGTTTCTGGCACTCATGCCATTTCTCTGGCATACTTTGGCAATTTGCGACCGGGGGACGAGCTTCTTGCTATTGGCAGACCCTATGATACCCTGCAAAAAGTAATTGGCTATGAGGAGGAAGTTCCAGGATCCTTAAAGGAACGGGGCATTCTTTATCGGGAGTATCCCATTGATTACAACCATATTGATACCGCAGCTATTGTGGGGGCAATCGGTCCGAAAACCAAAATGATAACCATGCAGCGGTCTAAAGGCTATGAATGGCGTCCTTCTCTTGCTATGGCGCAAATGAAGATAATAATCGATGCGATTAAGGCAAAATATCCTCATATGATTATCTTTGTAGATAACTGTTATGGAGAACTGGTGGAAGAGATAGAGCCAACTCAAATCGGCGCAGACCTGGTGGCTGGCTCTCTTATCAAAAATTTGGGCGGGAGTCTTACACCTACCGGCGGATACTTAGCGGGGAAGAAAACATTGGTAGAAAATGCTGCTTATTGCCTCAATGTACCCGGCGGTGGCAAAGAGGTAGGATGTAGTCTCATCGACAACCGTTTGTATTATCAAGGACTCTTTTTAGCACCCGGTATTGTAGGCGAGGCTCTTCTGGGCGCTGTCTATGCGGCGGCATTCTGGCAGACCTTAGGCTATGAAGTTTGCCCGCTACCCGAAGAAAAACGGACAGATATTATCCAGGCAATTAAGCTAAACGATAGAGATAAGCTTTTGGCCTTTTGTCGTGGTATTCAAAAATATGCTCCTATTGACAGTTTTGTAACGCCGGAGCCATGGGATATGCCGGGATACCGCCACCCTATTGTAATGGCGGCAGGGGCTTTTGTACAGGGAGCGTCTATTGAGTTGTCTGCCGACGCGCCGGTGATTCCGCCTTATCAGGTATTCTTCCAGGGTGGTTTAAGTCGTTACCATGTGAAAATTGCCATTGAGGAGACGGCAAAGGATATGCTGGAACAAGGATTGTTAAAATAAGCAAAAAGAGATATGCGCTTGCCTATCTCTTTTTCTGTTGCCATAGAAAAAATGCTTTGACAATCGAAATAAATGTGCTAAAATAAGAAATCATATCTCTTATTAGGGAAGAGGTGTTTTGTTGTGAGAGACTTAGAGGAAACCCGTGCGGAAATCAACAAAATAGATAAAGAGATGGCGGCCCTTTTTACCCGGCGAATGGATTGTGCGGCTGATGTTATTGATTATAAAAAAAACAAGGGACTGCCTATCTTTGACGGGGCAAGAGAAAAAGCTGTCATCGAAAAAAATCTTGCTTATATTGAAGAAGAGGATTACAAAGACTATTATAAAGATTTTATCACCCATTTAATGAATCTTTCTAAATCGTATCAGCGCAAATTAAACAA
>CATIYQ010000003.1 GCA_949739465.1 uncultured Peptococcaceae bacterium
ATAATCGTAATCTGTGTCGTTTTCAAAGAAATGCAAACGAGTGAATTCGGTATTTGCGCCCGTTGCCAATTCATAGAAGGTATAGAAATTTTCTTTGAACTCATTAGATGCCAATATGGTGGCAAGCTCTTGTTTCATGAGGGGAATGGGGATGCCGTAATATTGGCGGTAGACCTTTTTGCCATTGGTGAGTTGATAACAAACTAGCACTTGGGTTTGCTCATCATAACGACCGGCGTAGACTTTGGTTGTCGTTTTCTCGGTATGAGCGGCGGAGGCAATGGCATAGGCTGCTTCCAGGTTTTCTTCAGTTGTCAACAGGTATTTATTGCTCTTGATGAAAGAGTTTTCCTCCCGTATGCTGTAATCATAATAAGAGCCTTCCAGTTGTTCGTAAGGACCAGATACGCGGAGTTTCATATCGGCGATATCTTCTCTTGCGGGTATATAATCGTTGAAACCTGTTAAGTCGCAAATGGGAATAAACAACAAACCGCAAACTGCTGCCAAGAAGATGGCTGTCCCCAGTAGATTGCGCTTAACGGCGCGGAAGTCAAAGGCATAAACTACTTCAACAATGCGGCTGGTAATCAGCCCGCCGCAGATGACGCCGAAGAGGAGCCAAGGGATACTTTCTCTACCTAAGTCATAAAAGGCAAAGCCCATATAAACGCTGATAACCAATGTAATCAGCCATTGGAAAATGGGTTTGGTTTTGGGGAAGGCAAGAGCAAGCCCTGCACAGTCAGAAGGTCTCTTTTTATAGAGGAAGAGAGCGAGGCATATGAAGAGCAATATCACGCCAAGACATAAGGTGATTTCCAGCCCCGATAGATAGTTGCTGCTGAGCATTTCAATATACTTTGTCAGCGGGGAACTATTGGCGACCATGGAAACGAAGGGAATGCTTTCCATATAAAAGAAGGGATAAAAGTTGTCTGAAATCAGCCAATAAATACCGACGAGAGCAGGACCTACGATAAGCAAAAAGCTGTATAACAGCCCATGGACGATTAAATTGCCGGTGAGCATGGCGGTAGCAATGCCCAGTGTATAAATGAGCACATAGCAAAGCAAGTGCTGAAAAGCGGCGAGAACTAAGGACATGATAGATAGATAATCGCCATAACCGAAAGAAAATACTGCTACTGCGGCAATCGCAAGATTGAGTGCATATGGAATGAGTATAAACAGAATACCGGCTACATAATGGCTAAAAAAGAAGGTTTCTCTTTTTATCGGAAGACTGTGAAAGAAATCCACTCGTTTCCTCTTATGGAGATAGAAAAACACGGTCAGTGCAGAGACAAAGGCGGTGATGACAAAAATAGTGCCTAGAAAACCGTTGCCTGTGCCAAAGAGGAAGGAGAGCCGCCTATGGAGTTCGGTAATCCAATTGACGGTTTCCGGTTCAAAAAGGAATTGTCGATTATGAATATGTTGCATCGATAAAATAGCCGTTACCGGCAGTGCAAAAAACAAAGCAACAAAATACAGTGCCGGCGCCCACAGGGTGCGTTTACAGTAATCCTTCATTAAAAAGAAACTGAACCAGCTGTTATGGTTAGAGTAAGAGCTTTTTGACGTCATAACCTGTCACCTCCGTTTCGCTGATGAAGATTTCTTCTAAGGTAAGGGGCAACATTTCCATAAATAACGGATTTAATGCGGAAATTTTTGCAGAAATTACTTCCGTTTCACCGCGGACAGTAATGGTATGAAGAGAACCGCGCCGTTCTAAAGACATAATTTCCATATCGGGGAAATCACTCTTTTCTAATGGTTCTTTGAAAATACACTGGATTTTGTGAATGCCCAGTTTCATGCTATCAAGGTCGCAAGAGAGCAGCATACCGCCCTTATGTAGCAGTCCTACTCTGTCGCAAATATCTTCTAATTCCCGCAAATTGTGAGAGGCAATAATGGGGGTGAGTTGCCGCTCGGTAACTTCCGCAGCAAAGAGACTTTTTACCCCTTGGCGGATAACCGGGTCCAAACCGTCGAATGTCTCGTCGCAAAAAATATAATCTGTATGGGCTGCAATGGCTGCAATAATAGACACCTGCTTTTTCATGCCTTTGGAAAAATGCTGAATTTTTTTATTTAATGGTAGTTCAAAGTTATGAATGAGTTTCTCGAATTGGACCATATCAAATTTTTCATAAATTTGTTTGTAATAATTTGCCAACTCTTTGGGGGTAATATTGCTGAAAAAGTATTGGTCGTCGGATATATAAAAAAACTTTTGCTTGATGTTGGTATTCTCGAAAACAGGTTCGCCGTCAATGGTAACGCTGCCGCTGTCAGGACGGTAAATGCCTGCTATAATGCGTAATAGGGTGGATTTGCCCGCGCCGTTTGTACCGATAAGACCGAAAATAGAGCCCTTGGGAATTTGGGCTGTAATATCAATAAGAGCTTTCATATCATGAAAGCTCTTATTGATATTAATAATCTCTATCATTATGTTAACCTCCGTTTTTCAGATTATAAATATTTTGGCATTGCCGCATGAAAATATCTTCTGAGATTTGTAATTGACGAGCGCGGTCA
>CATIYQ010000004.1 GCA_949739465.1 uncultured Peptococcaceae bacterium
ATATGGCGCGTTGGAGAAGTGGCTTAACTCACCAGCCTTTCACGCTGGCATCCATGGGTTCGAATCCCATACGCGTCACCAAATAAAAAAGGACCTGCTTTTCATAAAGCAGGTCCTTTTTGTGGTATTTGTTTATTTTGAAATGTTTGGTCTCTCAAAGAATTGTTGTTGCCGTTCTTTCTGTTTTTCTTCCGCCTTGCGTAAATCGCAGTAGACTTTACTCGCATCAATGCCATCTACACGCAACAGATATTCGTCCAAATCCTTTAATGCCTTTTCAATGACATCTCCCATCCAGCGGTCTGCTGTGTAATAGGGAGAAACGCCATGGGCGCGCAGCAAAGCAAAAATTAAATTCATTCGTTTGATTTCATTCTTACTAAGCGTTACTGTAACGTTGTCCCAAAATTTTTCAGCTTCCTTTGCAGATTCCCGTGTTTCTAATTTCTTTAAATAATCATAAAATTCAGCAGGATTATGATTTTCATTATTTTTTCTATTCCAGTTATGATTGTTGTTAAAGTTATTTTCTTTCATTTCTGATTCCTCATTTCTTTTACTTAAATTTTAATTTTTTCCATACAAAAAGGCTCTTCATCATTGTGCTTTTCTTAGCAATGAGAAGAACCTTTTATTCTTTATTTTTGTTATCTTCTTGCTTTTTAGCCTTTGTTTTGGTTTCTTTTTCCTGTTTCTTTCGCTCCTTCATTAAACGCTTATATTCTGCGTTTTCTTTTTCCCATTGGACCTCTTGCATCTTATCCGCCTGCCGCTGCACCTTTGCTCGCATCTTTCGGTCCTCATAGGTTAGCTTTTTTGCCTGGGGAGCATATTGCAACAAGTATGGATAAAACTTCTTTCTTTTTGCCTTAAAGCAGATGTACTGCCCCGATATAAAATCAATGCGAATCCCGTCTATTCCGCTATCATATCTCGTTATATCTTTCCAAGCATAATATTCAGATAGATAAAGTTTTTTGTGCTTGTTGTCATATTCATAAATTACAAACATTTTTGAGTAAATTTCAACATATCCCCATGCCTTTCGGAATATAAAAGACTCCAGCGGCAAAAAGATAGCAACAAGCCCAAGAAGAAATATCCAATAGCGTAACACCGCATCAAAAGGAAGATGAAAACCATGACGTCCCATAATCAGGCAAGATGAGACTATGGCAATGCAAGGCGTCCAATAGGCGTGACAACGAATGGAAACATAATCAATACATTCTTCTTTCGGCAAGATTTTCGCTATTTCTTCCTGCTTTTCATCTACCCACAGACGATTTTCAATTTCAAGATCATCGTTCAGCCAAGGTCGTTTTTTATTACCAAAAACTGTCATTCATTGTCACCTTCCTTTCCTCTCAGTATTGTATTAGTGTCAGTAAATTAGTCCATCCGAATACCTGCGTCTAAATCCTTGCGATGTTCTTCCTGCAAATAGGCACTTACATTATCCCAAAATTCTTTGGTAAAAACATATTCTATGGTTTCACCAACAGCCCAAAATGTACCCATTTCAGTTCCAAATTTTATTCCAGTGTTCCGAACTGTATGCCGCCAAGAAGTACCATCATTTAATTTAAACTCTAAGGTCATCCATCCAAGCAACCCAGCTGTTAACGGCGCAGCAATAGCTACTTCTGCACCTACTATACCGACTTCTTTAACCAATTTTCCCAAGTTGAGTTCTCCGTCAGCAAGTTGTTCTTCAATGGGTTCAGCAAATTGGAAGATTGTACCTAATCTTTTTAGAACTTTTCCTACTTCTCCATAGCTGTTAATAAGCTGACTGTCTATCATAGATCCTTTCTTATTTCTTGCTTTCAAATTATTTTTTACTTCTTCCATCCCAGTACCAAAAACAGAAACGGTCGAACTAAAAAAATTGGCGGCAGAGCCAGGTTCAATATGCTGAATATCGTCTCGCACTAAATCGTTATCGTTGAAATCCATATCTCTCCACAGCTGCCGATTGATACCATAAACCTGGGGTTCTCTGTAATAGCTATCAAAGAGTAAGTCTGGATTTACTTCATGAGCAAGATAGCCCAGTCCTGTAGCAATTTTTCTTTCCTTAGCCCGATATAACCGTGTTGCGGTTTGCTTGTCATAAATTCCATCAGCTGCTAATATACCAATTTCCTTTTGTAAAAATTGAATGGAGTTTTTATAAGCATCATTATTATATCCATTTCCTAAGCCAAAGACAATATCGCTGGGAGGGTTCACAGGCTTGAGCCGTTTCTCTATTTTAGATAAAGTCAGGTTTCTTTCCCATCGCCATAGCTCCGGTAAATCCACCAATCCCTTTTCTACCACAAAGTCTAAATACTTCTGTGGGTTATCTCGGAAATACCTGCCCAGAAAGTCCTGTTTTTCCCAGATAATCTGTCCTTCCCTGTTATCTGCCATGAGAGCATCATATTCATAAGAATTCCAATTATGAGGGTTCTCTTTTACCCAATCCCACAATGCCCGTTCTGTCCAACCGGACAGGTTTTTCACTGCTCTTTCATAGTTGTCTGGTTTTACACATGATAAAAATTCTCTGGCGCTTGTAATCGTCATTTTCCTTGTCCTACCTTTCTTTTTAATTTATGCTTTTGCG
>CATIYQ010000005.1 GCA_949739465.1 uncultured Peptococcaceae bacterium
ATGTATCAGCGTATTCGTGATTTAAGAGAAGACCACGATTTGAGTCAAGAAGAATTGGCTCAGTATTTAAATGTTCATCAAACAACTTATTCAAGTTATGAAACAGGCAGATTAGATGTACCAGTAGAGGTTATGGGAAAACTGGCAGACTTTTATAAAACCAGTGTGGATTACTTGATGGGACGAACCAATGAAATAAAGTCCTATCCTAAAAAATAACCACACTTTTTATTGTATTCAATTTTTTAAAGATAGTCAATCATTTAAAGATTGTTAATTTATTAAAGATTTGCATACTTTGTGTTTTATAGGAGAATATAGTCAAAAGGTAAAGAGGGTGGTTTTAGATATGATTAGTTATGCCCCTTTATGGAAAACTATGGAAAATAGAGGTATTTCAACTTATTTTCTTATTGAAAAGAAGGGATTTAGCTCTAATACAATCAGTCGATTGCGGCATAATATGCATATGAATACAGACACCATGGAGCGGCTGTGTAAGATATTAGAATGCACGCCCAATGATATTATTGAATTTCTCCCAGATGAAAAAGAAAAATAAAAGCCAAGGAACAGATGAAAAATGTTCTTTGGCTTTTTTGTATGCGGGGAAGGGCGTCTGTTTGTCGCGGGGAACGCCAGGTCATGGCGAGGCTGCCAGGTTAAGACAACCAGACGCCTGTTTGCTTCTTTACAAAGAAGAAAGAAAAAACATTCCCAAGGTAGTTGCGTTGTAGTTTAAAGCTGCAAAAAGTAGAGCGTATCTTTCTAAAAGAGTTACTTACTACTTGTTGTGTGCTGGGCAGTTGCTATGCATAACCTTGGGCATTGATTTGTTCTTTTTCAAAAAGAACCAAAATTGCCGCCTGGTTGCCCTAGTTGGCAGCCTCGCCACTATGTTTCTCTCCCCTCGGCAAACAGGCGGCGACTCCCCGATGAGTTTTGAAATTATTCGGAAAGATGAAAGCTTTTCTTCGCTTGCGCTCAGAATGACAATACGTGAAAAACATGGCATACCCCGAAGGCTCGTCGCATAAACATAGACAGGAATGAGAAAAAGTCTATGGAAATGGGGCGATTAGATGAACCAAGAAATGTTGTTGTATTTTGGCTTGGGTTGTTTGGGATTAGCGCTTTTAGCTGTGGCGTTACGGAACGGATTAAAGGCGTTTTTCTCTCTGGTGCGGTTAGGTATCAATCTTATTTTAGGGGTTGGGGGATTGATTTTCTTCAATAGCTTTGCCGCCATCACAGGCATGGCGCTGCCCATTAACTTATTTACTTTATTTACCACTGGTATTTTGGGGCTGCCGGGCGTATTATTACTCATTGCTCTGAAGTATTTTTTCACCGTGTAGAGAAGGACGCTATATAATAGGAATATTTTTTAAGAAAAATCTCTAAATTCGTTTGAATATCGAAGGAAAATAGTTGATAAATCAAGAAAAATAATATATAATACAAAGAACGGCGAATATTTCGTCGAAACATTCTAGTAAGAATCAAAGATATTTATATTTATTTTGCGGCTTGTCTCATAAGAAAACATCTAAGCGACATACTTATTTGGTTTAACGGACAAGCCGTTCTTATAAGCGGAATGGAATAAGCCGTGAGAAAATAAATATAAGTAGGCGTAAAGAAAAAAGGAGGATTTTACTGTGGGCAAAAAAATGCAAACCATGGACGGAAACAAAGCGGCGGCTTATGTATCTTATGCATTTACAGAAGTCGCGGCAATTTATCCTATTACCCCTTCTTCTACAATGGCAGAGCATATGGACGAATGGAGCGCGCAAGGGAAGAAAAATATCTTTGGGCAGCCAGTGAAAGTCGTCGAAATGCAATCTGAAGGAGGCGCGGCCGGGGCTATGCATGGTTCTTTGTCCGCCGGTGCGTTGACCTCTTCTTATACAGCCTCTCAAGGCTTACTCTTGATGATACCAAATATGTACAAAATGGCAGGGGAGTTATTGCCCGGCGTGTTACACGTAACGGCAAGAACCCTTTCTACCCACACATTAAGCATTTTCGGCGACCACAGCGACGTCATGGCTTGCGCCCAAACAGGCTTTGCTATGCTTGCTTCCGGCAGCGTCCAAGAATGTATGGATCTGGCAGGGGTAGCGCACCTTGCCGCCATTAAAGGTCGGGTGCCTTTCATGCATTTCTTTGACGGCTTCCGTACCTCTCACGAACAGCAAAAAATCGAAGTCATGGAATATGACGACTTGGCAAAATTAGTGGACTATGAAGCATTGCAAAAATTCCGTGATAACGCCTTAAACCCGGAACACCCTGTGGTACGGGGTACCAACCAAAACCCTGATATTTACTTCCAGAGCAGAGAGGCTTGCTCTCCTTTTTATCAAGCCCTTCCTGCAATTGTAGCGGAATACATGGAAGAAATCAGCAAGATTACCGGCAGAAGTTATCATCCGTTTGACTACTATGGCGCGCCTGACGCTGACCGCGTATTGGTAGCCATGGGGTCTATCTGCGAAGTAGCGGAACAGGCTGTTGACTATTTAAACAGCTGCGGACAAAAAGTGGGCTTAATCAAAGTCCGTCTCTATCGTCCCTTTGCAACAGAATATTTCTTAAAGGTATTGCCGAAAACGGTGAAAAAGATTGC
>CATIYQ010000006.1 GCA_949739465.1 uncultured Peptococcaceae bacterium
CATTGGGCTGGTAGAAGAGGCAAGCGGCTCAAAGGCGCCTATTGCCAAAATTGCCGATAAAATCAGCGGTATTTTCGTACCAACGGTGATTACCATTGCGGCGCTTACCTTTCTTTTTTGGTGGGGTGTCAAAGGCGAGTCATTCCACTTTGCTTTAGGTATGGGCATTTCTGTATTGGTTATTTCTTGTCCTTGCGCGCTGGGACTTGCTACGCCTACCGCAATCATGGTTGGGACGGGAAAAGGAGCAGAAAACGGGATTTTAATCAAAACGGCGGAGACATTGGAAACAGCACACCGCATTGATACTGTGGTGTTGGATAAAACAGGTACGGTCACCGAAGGAAAACCTGTGGTAACCGATATATTGTCCAATACTGCTAATGGTATTACCGAAATGCAGTTATTGGCAACAGCTGCTTCTCTGGAGCATTTATCAGAGCATCCCATCGCTAAAGCCGTTGCAGCGGCGGCTGCAGAGAATCATATTCAAATTCTGACTATGACAGACTTTGCCAGCATTCCAGGAGAGGGTATCACGGCAAAACAAGATAATCTGTTGTGTTTTGCTGGTAATAAAAAGCTGTTACAACGAGTACTCCCCGATGAAACCAATATGATAAGCCAAGGTGATTTGCTTAGCGAAGATGGAAAAACAGTGTTATATGTGGGCAGCGAAAAAGAACTTTTCGGTGTTCTTGCTATATCAGACCAAATCAAACCAACCAGCAGAGAGGCTGTTGAAGTCTTGAAAAATATGAATATTGACGTGTTGCTTTTAACCGGAGATAATCAAAATGCCGCTGTTTATATGCAAAAGCAAGCGGGTATTCCTCAAGTAATTGCGGAAGTATTGCCCCAAGACAAAGAAAAAGAAATCCGTAAATTGCAGGACCAGGGCAAACAGGTAGCGATGGTCGGCGACGGCATCAACGACGCGCCTGCCCTTGCTCGCGCCGATGTGGGTATTGCTGTTGGGGCAGGTACGGATATTGCCATTGCCTCGGCAGATATTGTGCTCATGCATAGCGATTTGTTATCCGTCGCAAAAGCATTGCAGCTTAGCAAAGCCACAATCCGGAATATCAAACAGAATCTCTTTTGGGCGTTTTTCTATAACGTATTGGGAATTCCTATTGCGGCAGGGATATTTTATCCGCTGTTGGGACTAAAGCTGACGCCGTCTCTGGCTGCTGCTGCTATGAGTTTTAGTTCTGTTTTTGTTGTGACCAACGCTTTGCGATTAAAA
The DNA here is from genome assembly GCA_949739465.1 of uncultured Peptococcaceae bacterium. Lineage (GTDB taxonomy): Bacteria > Bacillota > Dehalobacteriia > UBA4068 > JAAVYR01 > JAAVYR01. The sequence continues at coordinate 1,250 of CATIYQ010000006.1, forward strand.
GGATTAAAATTTCATTTACCTGAAAAGAAAATAGAAATTGATAGAAAGAAAAAGGAGGAAATCAAAATGAAAAAAATCATGACTATTGAAGGAATGAGTTGCGGTCATTGCTCCGCTCGGGTAGAAAAAGCGCTAAACGCCTTAGCGGGTGTGACAGCGGTGGTAGACCTGGAACGGAAACAAGCGGAAATCACTATGGAACAATCCTATCCGGACCATGTCTTAAAGCAGGCGGTGGAAGAACAAGGCTACACCGTAACGGCTATTCAATAGGAACAGAGAAAAGAAAATCTCATACAAGCACCAAAAAAGGCTCTCCCCATATAATAAGGCAAAAGCACCAACCGGGGGAGGAGCCTTTTTTATGAATATCAAAATTAAAATCGGAACAGACGGAGAGAATTGCTGGGAGCAAACTTATCAAGCAGGAGATGGGAGCGTTTTATCAGAAAAAGAAATTTATAACGGTTCAACGCAGAATCATCTCAAGGAAAACTTGTTAAAACATAAAAAACAAAGCGTGGGGTCGGAAAGAATAAATGAAATACCCAAAGAACGGCAAGGTATCACTGACTGCTATGAAGAATTAGAAAACCTTATTGGGTTAGACCAGGTGAAAAAGCTGATTCTGGAGGTGGAGGCTTTTGCTCAAATCCAGAAGTTACGTCGGGAACAACAGCTAAACACCGAATCTACAGTGCTGCACTGTGTCTTTAAGGGAAATCCTGGCACCGGGAAAACTACTGTTGCTCGCATCATGGCAAAGATGCTTAAGGAAATCGGCGTATTAGAAAAGGGACATTTGGTGGAAATTGAACGGGCGGATTTGGTCGGCGAATACATCGGACATACGGCGCAAAAAACCCGTGACCAAGTGAAAAAAGCTATGGGCGGCGTACTGTTCATTGACGAAGCTTATGCCCTTGCCCGCGGAGACCAGAAAGATTTTGGCAGAGAGGCCATTGAAGTCATCTTAAAAGCCATGGAGGACCACCGCGATAATTTAGTGGTGATTTTAGCAGGATATCCTAAGGAAATTGACTATTTCTTAGACAGCAATCCCGGGTTAAAATCTCGTTTCCCATTGCATATTGATTTTCCTGATTGTACTTTGACGGGGCTTTCTGCTATTGCGGAGCAAATGTATGCAGCCCGCGACTATAAAATGAATCCGGAAGCAAAGACAGCACTGGAGCAATCCTTAGAAAAACTGTTGGGAAAAGGGGCGCAAAACTATGGCAATGCCCGATTGGTGCGAAATGTAGCGGAAGCCTCTATCCGTGCCCAGGCGGTACGGCTTCTGGAAGGGCAAGATTGGCAGTTTAACAAAAGCAGCTTAATGGAAATCACGACGGCAGACATCATCAAATCCATGGAAAAGTTAGCTTATCTGGGAGAAACAACAACTTCTGAAAAATCAGTAACGGAAATACCGAAACAACC
>CATIYQ010000007.1 GCA_949739465.1 uncultured Peptococcaceae bacterium
GAACAACACACTCTTTGCCTTATTGCAATCATGCAACCGAACAAGGCACCGTATTATGATCCGACAATCAAAAAAGAAAAGAAAGATATCCCCATCTGTATGAAGGCAATATTCAAAGGATCTGACTGCGCTATTGCAGTGGTGCAAGAAAAAGATATTGCGAATTTATGGATGCTGGAAGGCGAACAACAAAAAAACACCCTCGTAACAAACACGAAAAAGGAGACTGATTACGCATGGGCAACGAACTTTGGGATAAACTAATTGCCAACTGTCAACGCCTTGAAGAAAATGACATAATTCCAGATTGCTCCGTCTCCAAGGAGGAATTCAGTCCGTCATATTTGTGGGATAACATGTTACTGCAAACTCTTAACCATATGGACAACGACATTCCTTCCGGGGAAATTCCAGAAGAGGAATTATGCAGTCATACAGAATCAATACTGCTATTATCTTCGCTTCGTCCGGAACCCTCTATTCCCACTGCCGCCGTCTCTTCTGAAGAATTTACCTACGAACCATTCCATGCGAAAGATTGGTTCGCTAAGAAAGAAACACCGCCAAATCCGCCTGATATCTCCGGCGGACTTGGCAAACGGCAGGATAAGAAAGATTTGGTTGCATTGGCAGATTTTATTACCCATCAAGAAAAGCTATGGGTTTATGACAGCTGCATATACCACTACACAGCACCTTGCTGGCAACTGCTCACCGAAAGAGACGCAATTATCTTGATTCGGAAAACCCTGGGGCAACATAGATTGGAAACGGCCTTAACAAACAAAGAATACAGAGACATCTACTTTCTCTTACGAGACAATCCGGAGCTGCAAAAAAGAACAGAATTTTGCCCACCGCTACATCAGCTTAATTTGAGAGACGGAACCCTTGATTTAGAAACAATGCGGCTGCACAACCACAGCAGAGGCGACGAGTTTCTTACTTATTTGGATTTCACTTATGCAGAAATCCAACAAGCTCCCTATGGTGAAACATTTGAAAACTTTGTCCAAAGCATCAGCAATGGAGATTTACAAATCCGTCAACAGCTATTAGAACTGGTCGCGCTGGCAATCACAGGATACGAAATAAAAGTATTTTATGCGCTGTTAGGTCCTTCCAACACGGGGAAAACACAGTTTGGACGTTTCCTACAAGAACTGATTGGCAGAAATGAAGTGGAATGTATCGCAGGCGTCCATGACTTTGCCAACCGCTTTACCACTTCCCAATTAGAAGGCAAGCGACTGGCAATGTGTCTGGATTTGCCGGATACCCCTTTGCCCAATGTCGCCATTGGCACCATTAAGCAACTGGTAGGCGACGACCCCATTAAGGTAGAAGCAAAGTATAAGAACGGTCGAACCATTTACCGAAAACCCCTCCTGCTCTTTGCAGGAAATCATCCGATACGAATCCCAAAAGCAAAAAACGAAGAAGCCTTTTCTAATCGGATGGTGATTATTCCTTTTCATAACCCGGTGTCAGCAAGCAAACAAAGACAGCAACTATACCAACAGCTGCTGAACGAAGCGCCCTATATCGTAGGGCAAGCAATCAAGGCATACCGGGAGCTGCAAAACAGAAACTTTAATGTTACCCGTGTAGAAATACCGCCTGAATATGAATTACAAGACGCTCGACCTTCCTTTGCAGCTGTTAAAGGCTTTGTAAGCCAATGTTGCACCATTGATCCAAATGCCTGCTGCACCACAGACGCTTTATACCAAGGGTATTTATCCTATGCTGATGAAGAAAACGCCCCTGCCATCAACAAGACAGAATTCAGCCGTCTATTCTCTGAATTGATGACACTTCATTATAAAGACGAGGTACAAGCTGTTAAACGGGTTAACAGCACAGAACAACGAGGATATCAAGGTATCGAGCTCTGTTATCTGTAAAATCCACTTATTTAACCCATGTATTTTTTCAATGTATCCCAAGGTACGCAATATCAAGATAAGGAGGAAATCATTATGCAAGAAACAACACAAAACCAAGTACTGGCTTATCCCATCGTACAGAGAGGGGAACATATGACAGTGCCTATCCACTTAAAAGCAGCTTTGACCATTAAAGAAGCAGCAGCTTACAGCAATATCGGTATCAATAAAATCGATAGTTTGCTCCGTTCGCCAAACTGTCCCTTCGTTCTTTATGTAGGTACGAAAAAGCTGGTAAAACGAAAGGAGTTTGAAGAGTTTATCAGCAATAAATTAGCAATCTAAACCTGTTACTATTGAGAAAAAAGAGCCTATATGATAAAATAAATTTTGTTGCATAGGCTCTTTTCTTATGTCAGAAAGGAGTTTTCATGGGCAAAAATTTAAAAGGAAAGGAATGCGGCAAAGGGATTTGCCAGAGAAAGGACGGTCTTTATCTGGCAAGATTTGTGGATAAACTGGGAAACCGCCAAGAACGGTGTTTTCATTTATTACCGGAAGCCCGTAACTGGCTGGAAGACGCACGCTATGCCGACAAGCACAGCAGTCTATATCTCCCGACTGAAATGACCGTTGATATATGGTTTGACTATTGGATTGAACATGTTGTAGGCGATCTTGCGCCAAATACCAGGCGAAATTATGCGGAGCGGTATCGTCGGAATATCCAGCCGGTTATCGGTAAAATGCTGCTTTCTGATTTGAAACCCATTCATTGTAAAATCGTTTTAAATCACATGGAAGAAACATACGCCGGCTCTACCATCCGCCAGACTTATATCACCATGGGAACGCTGCTGCGAGCAGCTGTCAATAACGACCTGATTGTAAAACACCCTATGGAAGGCGTAAGATATACCAAACCTGTTCGAGCGGCAGACGATATTAAATTTCTTACAATAGAAGAACAGCGTAAATTCTTAGCAGCAGCAAAAAACTCACACAATTATCTCCAATACGCA
>CATIYQ010000008.1 GCA_949739465.1 uncultured Peptococcaceae bacterium
ACACAAACGGAGCCGCTTACCGCTGCTTCCTTCCGGACCTGACGGGGTTCACGGCGGTTTATTGCGCAGGACCCAATTCTCATCACCACTTACTTGGGGACAGACCCTACAAATCACGCCCTCACAGAGGGATTCAGCCTCTCTATAGCGGGTTGAGAGTAACAAGGCACCGCTACCGCCCCGCCTAGCGCAGCAAACTTTTTGACTCAATTTTATCGATACTCTTTTATGATATATGTCTACAGAAAAAAAGTCAACTAAGAATATTTGGTTATTTTGTCCCTGTAATCCAGTGGCTATAAATCCCCTGATAGCTTCGGCGTTTTACCAATTCCCCGTCTATGGCGTTCATCACGACGAATTTTCTCAGGCTCCAACGAGGCGCAAGGAGTTCGTCTTTTAAGCCGTCTCCCGTAATTCGTTGGATAATTACTTCCGCCGGCAACAGCTCCAACTGGTCACAGACCACCTCTACATAGTCCTCCATAGTCATGGGTATTACCTTTCCCGCCTTGTATTCATCGGCAAGCTTTGTGCCTGCAATGATATGCAGGAGATGAATTTTTACACTGTGAAGGTTTAACTTGGCAATCTCCGCCATGGTTTCCACCATCATATCTTTGCTCTCCCCGGGCAAACCGTTGATGATGTGGACGCAAACAGGGATACCCCTTACCACCAGCTTCTCATAGCCCGACAAAAACTCAGCATAAGAGTGTCCTCGGTTGATACGTGCCGCTGTCTCATCGTGAATCGTCTGCAAGCCCAATTCTACAATTAAATAAGTACGTTTGTTTAGCTCCGCCAGATAGTCCACCACATCATCAGGGAGAGCGTCTGCTCTTGTGGCAATACTTAAGCCCACCACGCCGGGCTGGACTAACATCAGCTCATATTTTTCTTTCAGCTCCCCAAGAGGCGCATAGGTGCTGGTGTTAGCTTGAAAATAAGGAATATATCCCGCCGCTCCCGGCCACTTCTTATGAAGAACGGCTTTCACCTCTTCAAATTGGGTCAAGAGAGCAGCAGGCGTTACCTGACGGTGCGCATAGCTACAATAAGTACAACCTCCCACGCCTCGGGTACCGTCTATGTTGGGACAACTAAAGCCGCCGTCCAAAGAAACTTTGAATACTTTGCCACCAAACTTTTCTTTCAGATGATAGTCCCAGGTATGATACCGCTTGCCGCCTTCCGCCGCACTGTATGGAAACGGATTTTCCATTGCCGCCCTCCTTTCTTTCGCTGTGGTTATTCTGCGCATCGATAAAAAATCTTTTGATAACTATCTTATCATAACCACCGATTTTTGTATAGTTTTCATGGAAAAAACCATTGCAAAAGTATTTTGATTATAAAATAATTGCCATATAAAAATATATGCTTTTTACAGCTTTTCATCTTGAATATTTGAAATGTTGGTGCTATAATAGGCAAATAAAATCTTTTTCCAGAAAGAAGGTGCAAAATTGTCGGTTACAGAAACCAAAGATTATCAACTGCGATTAAATCCGACAGCAGTTACCGTCATCACCGGGCACTATGGCAGCGGCAAGACTAATTTCGCCATGAATTTAAGCCTGGCTTACCGAGCAATAGGCAAAGATGTTTCTTTGTGCGATATCGACATTGTCAATCCTTACTTCCGCTCAGCAGATTTTGCACCACTTTGCAAGGAAAAAGGAATTCATCTCATTACCCCGCCTTTTGCCAATACCAACCTGGATACCCCTATTCTCACCAGACAGGTAGACGGCGCAATTGTAGGAGGCGAGTGCGTGGTACTGGATGTCGGCGGCGATGATGCGGGAGCGGTAGCGCTAGGACGCTATCAGGAGAAAATCACGGCGCGAGAAAGCTATCAAATGATTTTAGTGGTGAATCAATACCGCCCCCTTACCGCAACGCCAGAAGACGTAGTGGCTATGATTGACGACATTAACCGGGCTTCCAAACTCTCTATCACCCACATCGTCAATAATTCTAATTTAGGTCCCGACACCAGCCTGGAACAGATTGCAGCTAGCCTGGATTACGGGGCAAAGATTACGGAGCTTTCCGGTATTCCCCTTTTGTATCAAGCAATACCGCGAAAGCTCCTCGACCCAATCTGTGAGGGCAACGTGCCTGATAGCAGATTGTTACAATTATATGAAGAAAAAACCATTTTCCCTGTGGATATTTTCGTAAAAACACCTTGGACCACATAATAAAAAAATATTTATTATCAGATAGGAAGATTTTAACGGAAATATTGGGATGCTACTTTTTAGTATGTTTAAATAAACAAATCAAACGGAGGTTTTACCATGGCAAAGACAACCATCAATGAAAATCTTTGTAAAGGCTGCGCCTTGTGCGTAGAAGTATGTCCCAAAAAGATTATTCACCTGCAACAGGATAAACTCAATGCCAAAGGCTATACTCCAGCATATATCAGCGAAGAAGATATGGAAAAATGTATTGCCTGCGCTTTTTGCGGCATGATGTGCCCCGACAGCGCTATTGTTGTAGAAAAATAGAACGCCACAAAGAAAGGTAGTGGAACTTACATATGACAGAAAAACAAACGGAACGGGTATTGATGAAGGGCAATGAAGCCATGGCAGAAGCAGCCATTCAGGCAGGCTGCCGCCACTTTTTCGGCTATCCCATTACCCCTTCTACGGAAATTGCCGCTTATATGTCCAAACGAATGCCCAAAGTAGGCGGCACCTATTTACAAGCAGAATCGGAAGTAGCTGCTATCAATATGGTATTAGGCGCGGCGGCGGCAGGGGTAAGAGTCATGACCGGCTCTTCCTCTCCGGGAATTTCTTTAAAGAGCGAAGGCGTCTCTTACCTGGCAGGATGCGATTTGCCTTGCGTCATTATTAACGTACAACGAGGCGGTCCGGGCTTAGGCGGCATTCAGCCTTCCCAAGCAGATTATTGGCAAGCCACCAAAGCATGGGGCCACGGCGACTTCCAAGTATTGGTTTACGCCCCTTCCACCGTCCAGGAAATGGTCAATCTGATGATGGAAGCCTTTGACAAAGCAGACGAATATCGCATTCCTGCTTTGATGTTAATCGACGGCTTATTGGGACAAATGATGGAACCAATCGCCTTCCCCGAAAAAGACTTGAATACCATTCCGGCAAAACCATGGGCGACCAACGGTCACAAAAACAAACGGGAACACAAC
>CATIYQ010000009.1 GCA_949739465.1 uncultured Peptococcaceae bacterium
ATACCCCGTTCTATATGCTTTTTAATCCATTCTTGGTAAAACCAGTGAGAAGGGCTTTCTGGGTTGCAGTTAAACCAGAATTTCGACCCTGCCACAGAGCACCGCGCCATTGCTTGTTCCACAAAAGACCGAGGCATTAAAGCAACCTCATCAAGGAACGCTCCGGCTAAAGTAATCCCCTGAATCACCGAATAGCTGGACTCATCACGACCGCCGAAAAGATAATAGGTGTTCGTCCTATTGCCGGCGGTGATGATTAGCATGTTCTCGCTGCGCCTTTCGGTAACGGTGCAGATACCCTCCAACCAAATAGGCATATGCCGAATGACATTACGCCGCAAGGCTTCGATAGTTTTCCCGCAAATGGCAAATGTCTGGTTGTTAAAGCTCGACATGCTCCAAAGAACAAACCCCACCGTCATGGAGAGGGTTTTCCCGGAACGAATAGAGCCGTCGCAGATAATGCCTTCTTTGTCTCTAAACTTGTTCTGATTCCACCATAAGAGCGTCAGCTTCTGCCGCTTGCTGAATTTCCGGTAAATCATCGAAGTCCTCCTCTCCGCACGCGTTAATAGCCTCAAAGAGGTTATTTTCTGGTTGTCCTTGCGCTACTGTTCCGTCAAAGGTGCCGAGGTGTTTACCGAGAAGCTCAAGGGCTCTGACTTTATCGTGGAGCTTGATTTCCACGCCGTATTGGTTGTTCTTAATACCCGCAATAGCTGGAAGCTTTTCAGCGGAAATTTCTTCCGTAGGTATTGCGACTGCTGCTCCCGGACCCACAATCTTCATAAAGTCCGTTCCATTGGCAAAGGCGACTGCTGCCAGCTCTTGCAAAACCCTTTCCTGTGTGATTTCCAGCTTGTTTTGCAGCTTGCTTTGCCGCTTTTTAATTTCTGCTTGAATTACGGGTTTTTTCAGGTTTTCAATTCCAATACAGTATGCTGTTTTTTTACTGTATCCGGCGCGAATTGCCGCTTGCGTGGCGTTTAAGTCGACCAGGTATTCATCAACAAACCTTTGCTGTTTTGGTGTTAATTTAGTTCTTGGTGCGGCTTTTGCCGCTTTTTTCTTAGGCAAATAGCCCCACCCTCTTTCTTTTTTACACTACCAGTCTCCACCCCGACTTTTTCATATAGTGTTTATACCGCCCTTTGGATATAAGGAAAGCCCTGCAAGCTCAAACGCTCACAAGGCTTTTTATTACCCCTTTATTTTCCACGATACCAATTTATCACAGTTTTGGGTACAAAATAGCTCAACTTATACAACTTTTTCCTGTCCTGCCATAAATTTATTGATGAAATACTGTTGCCCTTTGCCAGTAACCTTTGTTGTCTTATTGATTGTGGTGTGTCCATCAGAATGAGTGATTGCCGTTTCCTTCACCTCAAACAATGACAACTCCATGCTCCGTTGTGTGGGAGAATTATAATCCGTTCCTTTTCTCTTGATTAGATAACCGTTATCTCGAAGCCAAGCAAACAGTCTTTTCTCCCCTATCTGGATACCGTTTTGTTTCATCAGCTTGGCTAATTCCCCTACAAGGATTGATGTTTTAGAAGCCGTTACGGCATCCGCAAATACCACCTTCGGTCTGTTTCTGTCAATTTGTTCATTCAAACCACGAATAGCTTTCAGCGTTCCCTTAAATAACACTTTGGTGCTTTCGTCCGCAAACGGAAGATAGGTATTGATAAAAGCGTCATCATTATGCACATAACCGCCTGTTTTTCTGATTGCAGGTAATACCTCTGCTGTTACCCAACGCTTAAACTTCTTCGCCCCTTTCAGCTTACTGGATAGGATAAGGGAATACAAACCGCTTTCGTTGATTACTATTATTTCTCTGTTTTGACCTGACAGAACGATTCGTTCAGTCAGCTTTTCATCCTCGTCAACATGGTCCCTTATCGCCTTTTGTGGGTTCGTATAGCCAAGAATATCCGCAACATCTTTTCCCACAAACCAAGGTTCATTGTTAATTGTTACTGTTCTCATTTCCCCAAATTCCGGGTTATTGAAAATTTGTAATTCGTTCATATTGCCACTCCTTTTATTCTCTTTAATAGGTTTTTCATTTTCATAAAGCTCCGGGTTCTTTCGGCGGCTTTCCGCTGCCAATTCATTCCACTTCTCGTCGCTCATCATTTTTATTCCCACCAATGGGGTTTCTCCAATATGACCGATAACTGGAACATCTATTTTTTCTTCTTCACCTGTCAACATATTAAAGGCTGATATTTCCATAAAAAAACCTCCCTTTATTATCGCCTTACCCTGTGGTATAATAAAGGTGAACCGGGGTAAGGCTCCCGGCTCGCCTTTTGGGGCTTAGTGAGTAGTCGGTGTGAAAAGTGGACTACTCACTATTTTTTTACCCCTCTTGTTTTTCTTTTGAAATGGTATCAATGCAATCTTCGATTTCTTCGTATGTGTGTCCGTGTTCTTTCAGCCAGTCAATCAATCTTGAAATTTCCCTGGTTGTCATTTCTTCCATGTTCCTCACTTCCTTCCGTAAGGGGTGTTCCCCCTGCCTTACAGTTATAATATAACCCATTTTTTATTACTTGTCAACCTTTTTATAATATATTTTTTATTATTTTCAATATTTTTTATTTGATAAATAATACAATTAGTGTTATACTATATATGAAAGAAGGTGCAATATGATAAAATACGAAAACCAAGAACAGATTATCATTGAAATAAAGAAATTGATGTTAGAAAAACATATCACACAAAGGCAACTTGCAGCAGCTCTTAACATTACCCCACAAGGATTTACAAAACTACTTAATAAAAAGAATTTTAGCTTTTCCGATGCAAAGAAAATCCTTGACATATTAGGTTATGATTTATTCATAGATATGCAATCAGAATAAAAAGTTAATACTGTTGATAAAAAGGAATTCATGTAATTCCTTTTTTTGTTTTTTAGGAAGGTTTTTTATTTGGATTTTTATAAATACCCAGCTTTTCTTGCTACATCCTTGACAAATTCCTGGTTGATTCTTCGTCCCGTTGCTGGAGCTATATTGTTCTCTACCGCCGCTCCGTCCGGCGTATACACACCGCTCCAATACCGTGCTGTTATGTATTTGATACGCAATTCTCCATCTTCATGCAACCGCTGCATTGCTAAGCCATATTCCACTGCGGCTATGTCTCGTTTCAGTGTTTTTCTCCGCTCATCTTTATCCATTCGTTGGAATATATCAGCCGTGCCACCAGAAAGATTACTGGTCTGCACTCGCTCCCCTTCCCGCTGACTATGGGCATAGGCATAATCAGCAGTAATGGCTTCAAGCTCCTTTTTGTTTTGGTGGTATTCCTTGATAGCATCTTGGGCGCGTCGATACCAACTGCTTCTATTTCTCCCCATGTTTCCTCCCATCTTCTTGTAATCAAACCCGGTCATTTTTGAGCGGGTTCAAATCCGTTCCTACAAACTCCCATAAATCAGAGGTTTTGCTCATTTTTGAGCAAAACTAGCAGCCTG
>CATIYQ010000010.1 GCA_949739465.1 uncultured Peptococcaceae bacterium
CAAAGCACTATCTAAGCTTTCATTTTTTCCAACGCGAACTTCACTCATTCGTATCCCCCCCTCCGCCTATCCAGGGTCCTATTGGTTAGGATGCATTTAGTGACAAATCTATCATCACTGGACTATTATAATACAAGACTACCTATTTCGTCAAGGACTGTATCCAGAAAACTTTCATCCGTAACGGTAAGAGAATCAGTCTACAAAATCGCCCAGCGGTCTGCCGCCGACTAAGTGATAGTGGATATGCATAACTTCTTGACCGCTGTCGCCTAAACAATTGTTGACCAGGCGGAAACCTGATTCTGCAATGCCCCACTCTTTTGCGATTTTTACCGCTGCTAAATGCATTTTGCCAATGATTTTGCTATCTGCTTCCGTGATTTCGGTCATATTGCCAATATGCTTCTTGGGAATAATCAACACATGAACAGGCGCTTTCGGCGCAATATCTTTGAATGCTAATATATCGTCGTCTTCATAAACAATATTGGTATTGATTTCTTTATTTACCATTTTGCAAAAAATACAATCTGCCATATTTCTTTCACCTCTTATCTATCTGAGAAAAACCATTGTTGATTCATCTTCTGTCATTTCACCGTACATTATACCATTTTCTATGGATTTTACCAGTGTTTTTCTTATCTTTCCCCGTTGGTTTTCTTTAGATTCTACCAAAACAGGCAGATAGCTTTCGGTATATCCCTGCCAATAGGATTTCCCTCCTACTTTACAAGACTGTTCTAAGAGAACAGCAACTTCTTTACCAATATATGCAGTCTCTATCCGCTCCGTTAATCTTTTCGCCAATTGCTCCAAACGGTCCGAACGTTCTTTTTTCACCTCACCGGCAACTTGCCCCTCATAATCCGCGGCAGGCGTGCCGGGACGAATGGAATAGGGGAAGATATGAATTTTGCTAAAGCCCATTGTCTCAATGAAATCATAACTTTGCTGAAAATCCTGCTCTGTTTCGCCGGGAAAGCCTACAATAACGTCGGTAGTCACAGTCGCCTCCGGAAATAACTTTTTGATATGAGCAATCACTCGGGCATAATCCCCAGTCGTATAATCTCGACCCATGGCGGATAAAGTTTTATCACAGCCGGATTGCAGCGGAATATGAAAATGACGGCAAATGTTGTCATGGCGCGCCACCGTATCCAAGAGCTCCGCCGTTACCTCCATGGGCTCGATAGAGCCTAACCGCAAACGCAAAAGCCCCGGAATTGCCGCAATATGGTCTACTAACCGGGCAAGATTTTCCCCTGCCGCCAAGTCCTTACCGTAAGCGCCGATATGAATGCCGGAAAGAACGATTTCTCCGTAGCCTGCCGCCACCATCTTTCTCGCAAAGACAAGCGCCTCGTCATGAGGGAGACTCCGCACCTTACCCCTGGCATAGGGTACGATACAATAGGTACAGAAATTTTCACAGCCGTCTTGGATTTTTAAGAAACCGCGGGTGCGGTCGCCGCTGCCAATTTCCTGTGAAATAGGCGTAAACACAGACACCTCTTCCAAGTCAGACACCTGGACCGCCACGCTTTCACCCTGAAAATGTCGATTCAGAAGAGATACCAAATCAGCTTTTTCCTCCACGCCCAGCACCATACCGACGCCTTCAATAGCGGCGGCTTCTTCGCTATGGGTCTGAGCAAAGCAGCCTGTTACCACCACTAGCGCGCCAGGGTTTTGTTTGGCAGCGCGGCGAATCATCTGCCGAGATTTTCGGTCCGCCAGA
>CATIYQ010000011.1 GCA_949739465.1 uncultured Peptococcaceae bacterium
CTATGCGCTGCTAAACAAGAAAGGAACGGTCTATGTTTTGCCTTGGGGAAATAATGAGGCGGTTTATACCCTATCTTCTCAAGAATTTGTGCTTTCTACCCAAAATCAAATTTCCCTGGAGCAGTTAACTACCAAGGTGGTGATTACGGGGAAAGAAATGGGGAACGGCAGAACGCCAATTCTTGCTACGGTAGAGGGGGAAACCAAATACGGCGTCTTACAGCAAATGGTTCCTTACGCTAGGGGTAACTCTTTGTTGGAGTTAAAGAAAAAAGGAGAAAACATTCTCAAAGAACAAGGAAAACCCAAAGAAACCATTACCATAACGGCGCCGGATATTCCACTGCTGCGTAAAGGAGAATTGCTGGATATCTCAGCTGGCAACCTACTGGGCGGTTTCTATGTAACGGGCATTGTCCATAGCGCCGATAGTAAAAAAATGACAGTAACCTTACAACGGAAGGCGGGATAAAGAGAACGATGACAACCAAACAAAACAATGGAGAACAGGCAGCCATGACCAAAATGGCTGCCGTTTTAATGGAAAAAATGCGGCAAATCAGTGATAAACCCAATGTATTGGATTTTGGCAGTATTTTAGACGATTATAGCCTAAAGACCAATAGCTTTCCGATGCCTATTCCCAAAGGGGCATATTTTGTTTGCCGCATTGCGGCATTGGCAAACCAAGAAAACTGGACCATGACGACAAATTCTGATAGCCATGCGCATATGGTGCCGCTGCCGGAAAGTTTGACATCTATCCACCCGGGGGACAGGGTATTGGTTGCTTGGGTAGACGACGACCCTGTAGTCATTGATAAATTTGTGCCGGCAACGATAGTGGAGGTGAAAACCAATGGCAGAACTATATCCTAGTTTTCCCCTTGAAACAGATGATATTGGTATCAATCTGGAAAAGGAGGGAAAACCCCAATATGCGCCCAGCTGTCTTTTTAATTTTCAGACAGGAGATTTTGCGGTAGATGGCGCCGGCGCTATTCTGGCCTGTGACGGGGTGGAGGCGTGGAAGCAATGGTGCATAAAAACAATCGCTACGACACGATTTGCCTGCCTTGCCTATTCCGGGGAAATTGGCATTGAACGGCAACGGTTAGAGGGGGTGTCTTCTTATGAAGCCCTTTGCTTGGAGCTGGAAAAAGAAATCACCGAGGCGCTCCTGGCAGACCCTGCCGGCAGAACCTATGCTGTATGCGATTTCTCTTTTACCAGACAACAGGATAGCATTTTGGTAACTTGCAAAGTGCTGGGCAAAGAGCAGCAACAAATAGAATTAGCAGTCGAAGTATAGGAGGTGAGACCATGAAAAATATCTATGAATACAAAACCCCTGAATTTTTACAAGGGCAAAGCGCGGCAGAAATCCACAGCAGAATGTTGGCATCCTTTCCCGGGGATATTGATACCAGTGAAGGACAATTTCTCTGGGACTTCACTATGCCTACTGCCATTGAAAAAGCGGAAATGATAGAGTTTCAGCTCAACGAAGCTATCAAAGAAATGTTTCCCTTTTATGCATCCGGTCATTGGTTGGATTTACACGGAGCCAATCGTGGTATTGTTAGAAAGGAAGCTGTTGCTGCTCAAGGAGCGGTAACGATTACCGGGACGGCAGGAACAATCATTCCTGCCCAAACATCTCTCTTTACTAGCGCAACGGGAGACCGTGCTGCTATCGAGTTCCTCACAGATACGGCGGCAGTTATCGACACAACGGGAACGGTTACCATTCCCATTACTGCGGCGATAGCCGGAATTTCTGGTAATGTGGCGGCAGAGACGATTCTTCTTACAGGCAATATGATTGCCGGTATTGCTGCGGTGAACAATCAGGCGGCAACTCATGGCGGTATAGAGGAAGAAGACGACGAGGCGTTACGCGCTCGGATTATTGCTTACGACCAAAACCAAGGGGTATCCTTCGTTGGCAGCATGGCGGATTATAAACGCTGGGCTTTGGAGGTAGATGGTGTTGGTTCGGTAACGGTAATACCGCCTACGGACGATACTGGGAAAATCCAACTACTCCTGGTGGACAGCAAAGGTGACCTTGCCGATAGTGATTTATGCACGGCTGTCTACAACCACATTATGTCTCCGGACCAACCGGAACAGCGGTTAGCGCCTATTAACGCTTTGTTGGAAGTAAAAGCGCCTGCTGCTCTTTATTTGAATATTGTTGGAACTGTTGTTAAGGACGATTCTCTTACGGTAACACAAGTAAAAGAAATCTTTTCGGGATTGCTTAGAGAAATCTATCCGTTGGCGGCGGAAAGCGGTGTTTTAAAATACAGTCAGGTAGTAGGATTGTTTTTACAAATCCCTGGTGAATCGGATTATAAAGATGTAAAAATCAATGGCAATATGGTCAATATTGTGATTGGGGATAATCAATATCCTGTTACCGGTCAGGTGGTGATACGGCAATGATGCAGCGTACTACGGAATTGGCGGAGAAAATTGTCCGTTCGCCGGAAGGAAAAAAAATATTGAATCAGGTTTCGCCTATTTACGGTAATGGAAGAATTGGACTATGGCTCTTTCAGATTATCGGGACGGAACTGGATGAGTTAACGGAGTGGATTAAAGAAATCGCCCTGCAGGCCTATCCCCAAACGGTAACCTGGTCCATTGATACTTGGGAGCGACAATATGGCATTCCGGTGAACAACACAAAATCTTTGGAAGACCGGCGGAATTTGCTGGTGGCGACGGTCCGTGAACGTGCGCCTATTACGCCGTATAAGTTAGGACAAATGATTTCTGCTATTTGCGGCGGGATAGCCGTACGGATTGAAGAAAACATTGCGGTAAATACCTTTGGTATTTATTTAAATGCATTTCCTTCCCATGTGAATGAATCTGTTATCAGAAAAACAGTAGATCTTTGTAAGCCTGCTCATTTAATCTACGAAATCGGTTATGAGCAGATAAGCATTTCGGAAAACTATTGGGGTGGAATGTCACGGATTGCCAAAAAATTTCAAATTAGGCAGGTGAATTAAAAAATGGCTTTTCAAAAATTTTATATTACAAACCAGGGGAAACAGTTGTTAGCTGAGGCTCAAGCAGGAACGGGAATTTCCTTTTCCTGTGTGAAAATTGGTAGTGGCACGCTGCCCAGCGGAGCAGATCCGCAGACAAGGACGGCGTTGGTTATGCCGGTGAAATCATTACCGCTTAAAGGAATCTCTGTAAACGGCGAACAAGCAGAAGTGCGAGTGGACTTTACCAACGCGGATGTGAGCGAGCCGTTCTATTGGCGGGAAGTAGGACTTTTTGCTACCAATCGTGATGATGAGGAGATTCTTTATGCGTATGGCTATGAAGATACCAATGTGGACTATATTCCTACTTTTAGCACGGGACCTATGGAGTTTATCTTTTCCATGGTCATCCAAGTTGGCGGTAGTGCCAATATCTCGGCAGTAGTTGATAGTAGTTTGGTTTATTGTACCACAGAACAAGCGGAGGCAATTGCGGCGTCTGCTGCAGCTGAAGTGGAAGAAAGCCTGACGGA
>CATIYQ010000012.1 GCA_949739465.1 uncultured Peptococcaceae bacterium
CAACGACGTGGAGCTGATTCCTTACCAAAGAGTAGAATCCAGCGGCAGCCAATCCCTCTTTAAGAAACTCTTAATGAAAGACATCCAGCCAATGGACGCGCCAACCGAATTAAGACCAACCGCCATGGGCGAGCTCATTGACGAATTGGCAAACTACAACAACACCGCTAATGCCTTAGGCTACTCTGTATATTATTATGCCAGCTATATGTATACTCAACCGGGCTTACAGTTCATCTCTGTTGACGGCGTTGCGCCCAATGAAGAAACCATCGCCGATGGCAGCTATCCTTATGTCAACGACTTCTTTGTAGCTATCCGCGCCGACGAACCTGCCGATAGCCCGGCAAGACAGCTGAGAGATTGGATTTTAAGCGACGACGGTATCCAAGCCTTAAAAGACGCAGGCTATATCCCCGCTCCCCGTGAATAACAGACAATTTCCTTGCTCCCTGGAGAGCAGTTCATACAGAAAAAGACCACGGCTCATAAAACCGTGGTCTTTTTTATTCTTGCTGCTCCTCTAAATAGGTCTCATAGGCTGTCAGCATATCCGCTACCTGCGTATAAGTTTCCCCCGTGTTGATTTGCTGACGGAAAAGAGCGGCTTTTGGCATACCCTTGATATACCAAGCCAGGTGTTTCCGCATTTCCAAAACACCCGTATGCTCCCCCTGGATTTGAACCTCCCGCGCCAAATGCCGCCTTGCCACCGCAAACCGCTCCTGTGGGGAAACTGCTAAAGGTTCTTTACCGTCTAACACCCTTAACGCTTCTCGCACCAGCCAAGGATTGCCCATAAGCCCTCGTCCCAGCATCAGTCCGTCACAGCCTGTTTCCGCCAGCCTTCTTACACAGTCCGCCCCGGAAAATAAATCACCGTTGCCGATAACCGGCACAGAAACCGCCTCTTTTACCCGACGGATAAAGTCCCAATCTGCCTCTCCACTGTAAAACTGGGCGCGATAACGACCGTGAACGGTAATGGCATCCGCGCCGCCCCGCTCCCCGGCAAGGGCTGCCGCCAGCCCCGTTTCCTCCGGTGCGTCCCAACCTCTGCGGATTTTCATGGTAACAGGGACGGACACCGCTCCCTTCACTGCCGATACCAGTTCTTCGATTAACTGCGGCGTTTCCAGGAGGCGAGACCCGTCGCCGTTTTTGACGATTTTCGGCGCAGGGCAGCCGCAGTTAATATCGATAATTGCCGCCCCTCTTGCCACTGCCATTTTAGCAGCCGCAGCCAAAACATCTGGCTCATGTCCGCATAGCTGGACGGCAATAGGCCAAGATTCTCCCTCCAACTCCAACAGCTGCAAAGACTGTTTATTCTCATAAACCAACGCTTTAGCGCTAACCATTTCCGTGGTCACCAGCCCCGCGCCCATTTCCTTAAGGATTTCTCGGAAAGCACGGCTGGTTACGCCTGCCATAGGCGCGGTAATCATGGGATTTTCTAATCTTATGTTTCCGATGTTCATGGCATTACTTTCCTTGCTTTCCTTACTGTCTTTGTTTTCTCTTTCTTTCATACACTACCCGCAACCCCTGGATGGTTAAGTCCTCATCTAAGATATCCAGCTCCAGCGCACAATTCATCATCAGGCTTGCCATGCCTCCGGTAGCTACCACCTTAGGACTGCCGCCCAATTCTTTTTTCAGACGG
Source organism: uncultured Peptococcaceae bacterium (assembly GCA_949739465.1). Taxonomy (GTDB): domain Bacteria; phylum Bacillota; class Dehalobacteriia; order UBA4068; family JAAVYR01; genus JAAVYR01. The sequence continues at coordinate 1,667 of CATIYQ010000012.1, forward strand.
TTGACAATGCCGTCTACCAGCCCGGCAAAGCCGTAAATAATTCCCGACTGCATGCTGTGAACGGTATTGGTAGCAAGGACATTGGGAGGCATCAGCAAGTCTGCCCGTGGCAATTTCGCCGCCCGGGTAAAGAGCGCGTCAGCAGAAATGCCTACCCCCGGCGCAATAGCGCCGCCCAGATAATGCCCTTCAGCAGAAATGCAGTCAAAGGTGATGGCTGTACCAAAGTCTACAATAATCAACGGCGCGCCGTATTTTTCTAGTCCTGCCACCACATCGATGATTCTGTCCGCGCCCAACTCCTCAGGCCGGTCAATTTTCAATACCAACTGGTCATGACAGTTTTCCCCGACGATAAAAGGAGTAACGGCAAAAACATCTGCCGCCGCCTTTGCTAGCACATCAGTGAGGGCAGGCACTACCGACGCAATGGCAACGTCAGTAATGTCTCCCGTTTGATAACCGCTTTTCATCTCAAATAACTGCCGCAACAGTAAGCCGTATTCATCACAGCTTTTTTTGTCGTCGGTGGCAATACGCCAGTGTTCTACCATATCCTTCCCCTGAAACACCCCTAAGACGATATTGCTGTTGCCGCAATCAATGGCTAATAACATAGAATTTCCTCACTTATTTTTGATTCTGATTTTTCGTTGTCACGTCTCCGGCGGCGATTCTTTCTATCTCGCCTGCCACCCTTTCCATCAAGAGACAACCGTCGCCGTCGATACCACGGAAGATTCCTTCCATTTGCCCGCGGATGGTATTGACGGTAATGGACTCATTTAAAAACGCGCCCCGCGCCATCCACTCCGCCCGAATAGGCGCAAAACCTTCTGCACAAAGAAGGTCGTAGTTTTCTTCCATTCTGTTAAGGATTTCCGCTGCCAGCGGGTTTTGAGGAACATCCCCAAAGCCGCTTATGGTAAGAGAGGTAGCAACGGCGCGGATTTCTTCAGGCATAGTCGCTTCTGTGGCGGTAAGGTTAACCCCAATCCCCACCACTATCCACTGGATATGGTCCATATCGCCCCGCATCTCACTTAAAATGCCGCAGAGTTTTTTCCCGTTTAAGAGAATGTCGTTGGGCCATTTGATTTTCACGGGAACGCCAAATTGTTCTAACGCTTGCGCAACGCTGACCGCTGCCGCCAGAGTAATCACGCCTGCCATTTGAGGGGGGAAGTCGGGACGAAGGAGAAGGGAATACCAAATGCCGCTATATGGAGCCGAGGACCATTTCCTGCCCAGTCGTCCTTTACCTGCCGTCTGATGACCGGCAGCCACCACCATGCCATGAGGCGCGTCCTTCTCCGCCAGCTCCTTTAAGACCGTGTTGGTAGAGGTAACTTCCGTTTCATAGCGATAATTTCTACCTAACCAGCAGGTACGAAGATGGGCGTTGATTTCGTGGGCATACATGGTATTGGGCGCAAATCGCAGTCGATATCCTTTGGCAGGAACAGATTCTATCTCATAGCCCATATCCCGTAGCGCCGCCATATGTTTCCACACAGCGGAACGAGTCATCTGAAAATGCTCCGCTAAATCCTGTCCGGAGACAAAGTCTTCCCGATTCTTTAACAAGGCTAATATTTCTTCTTTCGTTGCCAAAGTCCATTCCCCCTTACCAACACCCAACCGTTATTTGCTTTTTATTATAGTATAGAGTTTCCTGCCCTGTCCACTTCTTTCTTACTGTTTTTACTCTGCGTTCTCTCCAAGACGCAAAAAAAGCGGTATGAGATTCATACCGCTTTTCCTGCTCTAGACAAAAAACTACCGGCTTATCTCCCGCATTTGCAAGGATTGTAGCATTTTTTGTAGATTGCCGCCAGTTTCTGAGCATGGGCTCTTTTTTCATTTAAGATGCAGCAAACGATTTCCTTGTGTTTCATAGACCGCAATTG
>CATIYQ010000013.1 GCA_949739465.1 uncultured Peptococcaceae bacterium
GAAGGCTGGAAAAAAATCAAACGGGCAAAAATCCGCTTTGAACTGATGTCCCGGGCTTCTGACAGTGTTGCTCCTTTGATCGGGGCAACGCCCAACAATGAAGACGGACGGGCTGCTATTATCCAGGTGGTACAGGGCGTTTGCAACAGCATGATAGCGGAAGAAAAACTCTTGCCCGGCGCTTGTTGCGTATTAGACGCTGATAATCCGCCCCAAGGAGACAGCGCCTGGTTTTCCATTATTGCCAACGATATTGACAGCGTGGAAAAAGTATATCTTACCTTCAAATTTAGCTTTGGGGATAACAATTAACGGGAAAAGGAGGACATGAAATGAATCAACAAGCATTTGCAGACGCAAGAAACGTGGTATCCGGGAAAGACGGACAAATCTTTGTCACGACCTCGAAAGGAAATCAAATCTGTCTGGGGGAGGTTACAGATTTTCAGGCTACCATTAACGTGGTGAACAAAGAATATCAACCCATTGGCTCTGTATTATCTTTTGCAGTCAATACGGGATATTCTATCCAGCTGACCATGAATGAAGTGGTGGTACGGGACGATTTATTACTGGAAGAACTTTTAGGTGAAGTGTCCCAAGGCTACATGCCAACCTTTGATTTTCAGGGGAAACTCTCTCGCAGAGACGGCAGTACCCATCGTCAAGTATTTCGCAACTGTATTCCTGATAAATCGGTAGATCTGCTCAGTATCACACCCGGGACCATCACCGAACGAAAATGGAACTTCCGGGTCAATGCGGCGCCGGAACTTTTGGACAGTTTAGAAAGATAAAAGGAGCCGAAAAACATGAATGACTGGCATAACAAACAAGCTGTTGGCGCAAATCCTGCCAATGGAGCAAATCTGGAGAAAAATCAAGACAAGGAGCGGGAGGAATTTCTCCTTTTACAGCAACTGTTAACGGCTGCTCGTTTCAAGGACGACCCGGAACAATACAGGGAAATTGTCATTGAACGAAAGGGGAAAGTGCTCTTTTCTTTTCATGTGAGACCTCTGGAAGAGGAAGAATTGCAGGAATGCCGGAAACACGCCACCCAATATGGGGTAAATCCTCAAAACCGGTCCTTATCTATGGAAACGGGTGTTGATTTGGTAAAGCTGCGCAGCTATAAAATTTATCTTGCTACCATAGAAGAAGACCGCAAAAAAATATGGGATAACGGTAAACTGCAACGGGAAATCGGCGTATTACAGGGGGTAGACGCCATTGACCGACTTCTTTTGGCAGGGGAAAAAGACAGGGTTTGTAACATCATTGATGAAAACAGCGGCTTTCAAATCTCTCTGGAGGAATACGCAAAAAACTAATTCAGGCAGGTGGAATTTCTTATCTATTGCACCTTATCTGGCAAAAACAAGGCATGCTCCCTTCGCAAGTGTTACAACTGCCCAAAGGAGAGCGCGCCTTTCTTTTTGCCTCCATGCTTGTATGGATAGAGGAACAATCACACCTGCCTGATGATGATTAGGAGGGATTCCTTTGCTAAGACAAAAAGGGCGCTCCGGTAACATGGGACAATCTGGCGCAATGCTAACCGGAGGGCTTTTTCAACCACAAAATGCAGACTTATGGGGAAGGGAAGGGGATTATTGGCAAAAGTTTACGAAAGACGACAGGTATTTTAACGATGTTGGTATGTCGATTTCGGCTTCGGCATCTCCTGCCGGTCTCTTCTTTCACTACCTGCAAGGGCTGGAGAAAAAACGGCAGCAACCGTTAGATGAGGAAGTCCGACCGCAAGGGGTAAATGGGTTACGGGACAATGGGGCTGTTATGGGGATAACGGAACCTATTTTGATTGTCCAGCAAGCATTGGCGGCGGACAATCATCCTGTTCTCTCCCAAAAGGAAAAAAACAATCTTATTCCCGAGAAAAATATGGCAGATAATCCGTTCTCTCTGCTGCAACCCATAGAAAACACCATAATTAATCAATCCTATCTCAGCCAGCAAATCAGTCAATATTTGCACCGAACGCAAGTGTTCAAACAGGAGAACCATCAGCATACTACAAAGCTAAAAATGGTAAGCGATGACAAAGAAAAGCGGAATCCTGCCGATATTTCTTTGCCGTCAATCGGGGAAAACCTGTCTGTAACAGTCAAGGAAACGGGAGAACCCATATCTGTGGAGACGGGCAATGCAACAGTCTTTCGCAACAATAATGAAATCCAAGGGGAAAACGCATCGCTATTTTCCTTCGGAGCTCCTATCGGTGCTGCTGACTCTTCTGCCGCTGCCGGTATAGATTGGTCGGAAATCCTATCTATGCTGCAGAAAAATATGGCGGAATCTTTTACAGAACTATTACAAAATATGATACCGGAAATGGAGGGCAGATAGATATGGAAATTTATCTTACCCAACTGGACAACGGAACTACCATCAACCTGTCTATGCTGCCGGAGCAAATCCAAATGCAGGCGGAAACCAGATTTGCGGCATATGACATTATGGACCGGGGAGAAATTCGTTTGCCCATTGGGGAAAATTTAAAATCCTTCTCTTGGCAAGGCGTCTTACCGGGAGAAGGCAGAAAAAACGACCCTTATTTAATACATCAATGGCAATCGCCTAAGCGAATCCAGGAAATCTTATCTCTCTGGCGGGTGACTGGGGCAAAGCTAAGACTTTTAATCACAGAAACGCCTATTAATGAAGATGTTTATCTGGCAAATTATCATATGACCTACACGGGCGCATATGGGGATTATCAATACCAAATCCAATTTATCGCTGCCAAAGAACTAGGCGTAAAGATGAAACGTCCTACGACAACCGCTGCTTATAACAGTATTACGAGAGCGAATCAACAGCAGTTGGCTGTCTATACGGTAAAGCCGGGAGATAGTCTTTGGCGCATTGCACAGAAAGTTTTGGGGCAAGGCAGTCGTTATGGTGAGATATATCGGTTAAATCAAACTCTGATTGACAGCCGAAACAAAAAAAGCGGTGAAAAATATCAAATCTATCCCGGGCAAGTCCTGAAGATACCTGGTTAAGAAGGAGGGAGATTTTGTGCCGGATATACAAAAAACACGTTACCGGTGTGTATTTATTCATACAGATGGTACTTCTTTGGATATCACTGACGCGTTGCTCTCTCTTTCCTGGCAGGAAAGTATAGAGGAGTTGGCAATGAAAGCGCAAATCGCGGCGGTGAACTGTACTTTGGAAAATGGCAGACTGCTCCACAGTGTCGTTCGTCCCGGTGGTAAAATTTGCATTTTTGCTGACAGCGGTGATGGTATGCAGGAAGTATTTCGTGGCACTGTTTGGAACTGGGATTATAACAGCGCCAAAGAAAAGATATTGAGGTTTACTGCCTATGATGATTTGATTTATTTGCAAAAATCCAAAGATAACCGCTATTTTCTCGCCGGTCAGCAAACGAAAAGCATCGTTCAGACTATAGCTGCCGCCTGGCAAATCCCGCTGCAATATCAATGGAAAAGCATTTCTCATGAGAAAATCCTTTTCAAAAACAGGACGGTGGGAGAAATGATATTTTCTGTGCTGAATGAGGCAAAAGCCCTATTGGGGGAAAGCTATGCGCTGCTAAACAAGAAAGGAACGGTCTATGTTTTGCCTTGGGGAAATAATGAGGCGGTTTATACCCTATCTTCTCAAGAATTTGTGCTTTCTAC
>CATIYQ010000014.1 GCA_949739465.1 uncultured Peptococcaceae bacterium
GCGGAAACCCAAGCGGCGCTGGCTCTTGCCATAGAGCCAACTCTGAGTGAAACAGAAAAAGATGTGCTGCGACGGGGACGAAACGCCAAAGGCGGACATTTGCCGAAAAATACGTCAGCGCCTACTTATCGCCTGGCCACGGGATTAGAGGCGTTAATTGGTTATTTGTATCTGGAACAGAACCTAGCCAAGCTAGAAGAGATTTTTCAAATTCTGTGGCAATGGGAGGCGCAGGGAGAGATTCCTGCTGTCTCGGAAAAGGACAAACTCGGTGTGACGCCAAAGGAAACAGAGGAGGTATGATCCCATGGAAGTAAAACTCATTTCTCATACACCGGAACCGGAAAAGGTGGTGGCCGCTGCTGCCCGTCTTTGTTATTCGCCTAAGAGCGGCAGCGATATTATGGAGGGTTTTTCTGAGGAAGAAGTAGAGAAATTCCTCAAACGATTGGTTTCTTTGGGACATACCTCTCCTTTTGAACACGCCTCTTTCACCTTCTCTATTGACGGCGTAAGCCGCGCTCTTTCCCATCAATTGGTGCGACACCGTATCGGCGTGTCCTTTTCTCAGAAATCCCAACGTTATGTGAAGGAAAAAGCCTTTGATTTCGTTATTCCTGATTCTATCCAGAAGGATGACGCTTTAAAAGAAAAGTATTTAGCAATCATCGACGATTTACAGGGAAAATATAACGAACTATTGGAGTTGGGCATTGCGCCGGAAGACGCTCGTTATATCCTGCCCAATGCTGCCAGCACCAACCTTATTGTTACCATGAATGCCCGCAGCCTTTTGCATTTTTTTGAACTCCGTTGCTGTACCCGTGCCCAGTGGGAGATTCGCAAAATGGCAAATCTCATGCTGAAAGAGGTCCAAGGGGTAGCGCCTCACCTCTTTGCGGGTGCCGGTCCTACTTGCGTATCTATGGACTTGTGCTTTGAAGGAGATATGTGCTGCGGCAGAACCAAACACGTGGTCAAGCGGGGCAGAGAGATAGAGGAGCAATAATCATGGCGGAAAAAATCTACGGCAAAAACGCTGTGCTGGAGGCAATGAAAAGCGGCAGGACTATACACAAAGTGTGGCTTGCCCAGGGTATGGACCGCGCCTTTGTGGCGAAAATCACCGCCCTCTGTAAAGAGAAAAAAGTACCCTACACCATGGTAGACCGCGCCGTTCTGGACAATATGACGAGAGAGCATCACCAGGGTATTGGGGCGGAGGTCAGCGACTTTACCTATGCAGAGGTAGAGGATATCCTTGCTGCTGCCGCGGCAAAGGGGGAAGCGCCTTTTGTCTTAGTGCTGTCGGAGGTGGAAGACCCTCATAATTTGGGCGCTCTTATTCGGACGGCGGAGTGTGTGGGCGTTCATGGCATTGTCATTCCTCAGCGGCGGGCGGTGGCAGTCAATGAAACGGTCATCAAGGTCTCGGCAGGGGCGGCAGCCTTCATGCGAATCGCTCGGGTGGGAAACTTGGTGCAGACGATAGACAAGCTAAAGCAGGCGGGGCTGTGGGTAGCCGGAGCGGAAGCCGCTCGTCCCGGCACGACTTCTCTTTGGCAGTGTGATTTTAGCGGTCCTACCGCTATTGTCCTGGGCAGCGAGGGCAAGGGCATTGCGCCGCTGCTTTTAAAGAATTGCGACTATTTGGTTCATATCCCTATGGCGGGACAGGTAAACTCCCTCAATGTGTCCAATGCAGGGGCGGTGCTCCTCTATGAAACGTTGCGCCAGCGGCAGCAGGGCAAAAAAAATCAAAAATAAACAGTTTTTCAGCAAAGTTTGAGGACCAAGGGGTATGCTGGAAAATGAAATGGAAAATAGGAAGAACCTGGCAGCTTTGTTAGGAAGTTCTATTGACAGGGGCTTTCGCCGCCTATTATAATCTAATTGGCAGTTTTTATGCCGTAGACAGTCGGGCAAAGAATGTGTTGAGAAATGGAGGAAACGAGCATGGCAGGACAGACCCAAAAAGAAATTTCTCAACCCTTCGACTTAATGTTGGACGAACAAATTGTAGATTTGGCGCGGGACGGGCAAATCGCCGCCCAGGAATACCTCATTCACAAATATAAAAATTTTGTTCGCGCCAAGGCTCGTTCTTATTTTCTCATCGGTGCGGACCGAGAAGATATTATCCAAGAGGGCATGATTGGGCTTTATAAAGCCATCCGTGACTTTCGTGGTGATAAGAAAGCTTCATTCCGTGCCTTTGCGGAGCTGTGCATCACACGGCAGATTATTACTGCCATTAAGACAGCGACGCGGCAAAAACATATACCGCTCAACTCTTATGTGTCTTTGAATAAGCCAATTTATGACGAGGACTCTGACCGGACTTTGATGGATATCATTGCCGGTGGGAAGATTACCGACCCGGAAGAATTGATGATTAGTCGGGAAGAATTTGAAGACATCGAAAACAAAATGGGCGAAATCTTAAGCTCCTTAGAGTGGAAGGTGCTCATGTATTACCTGGAGGGCAAGTCTTACCAGGAAATCGCCGCGGACTTAAACCGCCATGTCAAATCCATTGATAACGCCTTGCAGCGGGTGAAACGGAAACTGGAAAAATATCTGGAAAGCCGCGTATAGCTTGGACGAAACAGGGCATTTTAGAGCTGAGGGGAAAAATTCTTGATTCTTAATGTATGCCGTTGACAAATGGTGAAAAGGCTGATATAATAACCCTTGTTCTGAAGTAAGCCGAAGTAGCTCAATTGGCAGAGCAGCTGATTTGTAATCAGCAGGTTGCGGGTTCGAGTCCCATCTTCGGCTCCATTTCTTAATTTTCATATGGAGGGATTCCCGAGTGGCCAAAGGGAGCAGACTGTAAATCTGCCGGCTCCGCCTTCGATGGTTCGAATCCATCTCCCTCCACCAATATCGCGGGATGGAGCAGTTGGTAGCTCGTCGGGCTCATAACCCGAAGGTCGTAGGTTCAAGTCCTGCTCCCGCAACCAAGCATTTTTTAAGTCTGTACAATCACAGTTGTGCAGACTTTTTTATTTGTCTTACCTCATCAGCTGCATAAAATGAAAAATTTGGTTCATGCTAACCTTAAAAGAAAAATTTCTGAAGAGAAGGAATAGAATGAGGTGCGGTATGAGTTTTCCGTTTTTTTTGGGGGTAGCGGCAGCGGCAGGGGTGCTTATGGCAGTGCAGGGGACCATTAATGGCGCGCTGGGGAAAGTCGTCGGCGTGTTGGAAGGGTCCTTTATTATGCACGTCATTGCTCTTGCTGTGGTAATGATTTGTCTGTTTTTACTGGGGTTGGGCAAAGGGGACTTGAGCAAAATGGGCGAGGCACCCTGGTATAGCTATTTGGGCGGTGTGCTTAATGTGTTGATTATCTATGGGGTGATGTGGTCTATCCCTTCTATTGGCGCGGCTAATTCGACTACCGCCATTATTATCGGACAGGTAGGTATGGCGTTTCTCATTGATATGTTTGGGCTTTTTGGCATGGAGCGGGTACCTTTTCACTGGTGGCGGCTTTTGGGTATCGCCATTCTTGCTGTGGGTGGTAAAATGATGTTGTATAAATAAAAATAAATTTCCTGCTTGTCAGGAAATTTATTTTTTGCTATTGACATTTCTGAATGTGTAGGGCATAATAATATGGCATGCAAAACATGGCGGTGTAGCTCAGTGGTCAGAGCACTCGGTTCATACCCGGGGGGTCAGTGGTTCAAATCCACTCACCGCTACCATATGGCGCGTTGGAGAAGTGGCTTAACTCACCAGCCTTTCACGCTGGCATCCATGGGTTCGAATCCCA
>CATIYQ010000015.1 GCA_949739465.1 uncultured Peptococcaceae bacterium
ACACAGTAGTTAAGCTCTTTCACGCCGATGGTACTTGGGGGTTACCCCCCTGGGAGAGTAGGTCGTTGCCAGGTCTATTTTTTATAGAACTCCAGTTTTCTGGAGTTCTTTTTTTATCTGGTTTTCTTAATGTACTTGTAGTATACTGAATATAAAAGGAAATTTTGTTAAAATAAATGAGAATTTGGTGGTGGATAATATGTTTACCTGTGCACAATGTGCTGTAAAGGCTTGTAGAACCAATGAATTGGAGAAGATGCCCAAAAATTGCCCTATGCATGATATGGAAAAATTAGAAAAAATCAAGGAAGATTACATGAAGCCGGAACTTCATGAATTTACGTTGAAGGCGGCACAAGTCGAGTGCGAAGGCTATTGTCAATGGTCTCGTGTAGAAGAAACTATTCGTTTTGCCAAGACTATGGGTTACAAGCGAGTTGGTATTGCTTTTTGTATCGCTTTGAAAAAAGAAGCGAAGGTATTGGCGGAGTTGTTCCAATATCATGGTCTGGAAGTGTCTTCTATTGTTTGTAAGTGTGGGGCTTTTCCTAAGGAGTCTATTGGCATTCCCAAAGAGCATAAGCTGAAACCTGATGAATTTGAACCAATCTGTAATCCGATTGCTCAGGCAAAACTATTAGAAGAGGATGGTTGTGAGTTTTTGGTATTACTAGGGCTTTGTGTGGGACATGATTCTTTGTTTATCCAGGCAGCTACCAAAATGGTGACCGTATTGGCGTCCAAAGACAGGGTGCTTGCTAATAACCCGTTAGGGGCAATTTATTGTGCAGAGAATTTTTATAATCAGAAATTGCATAAAGAGATTAAGTAAAAAGATTTATTGTTTGTTTGAAGATAAAAAAGCAACTGATAACAATCAGTTGCTTTTTTTGTTTATGTACACATGTTTATCATACTTTAGAGAGATATTCATCAATTTCCCATTGATGGACCTGTTTGTTGTATTCGCTCCATTCATGTTCTTTACCCATGAGATAGCGGCTGTAAATATGTTCGCCTAAGGTTTCCCGAATGAGTGGGTCCTTTTTGAATTCGGCAATGGCTTCCAATAAAGTGGTAGGTAGACTGTCAATGCCTGCCGCTTTTCGTTCTTCTTCAGTCATCATAAAGATGTTGGAATCTTTTGGTTCCGGCGGCGTTAATTTGTTTTTAATCCCGTCTAAACCTGCGGCAAGAGCGACTGCTAATACCAAGTAAGGATTTGCGGAAGGGTCGGGATTGCGTAATTCTGTTCTCGTGCCTGCCCCGCGGGCGCTGGGAATCCGAATGAGTGGGCTGCGGTTTTTTGCAGACCAGGCAATGTAAACAGGTGCTTCATAACCAGGAACCAATCGTTTATAAGAGTTAACAGAAGGATTGGTAATCAGGGTCATGCCTTTGGCGTGTTTTACTAACCCTGCAATGAAGTGAAGAGCTGTTTCACTAAGACCAAAGGTTTTGCTTTCATCATAGAAAGCGTTTTCCCCATTGTGGGAAAGGGACATATTGATGTGCATCCCGGAGCCTGCCTGACCGAAAACAGGCTTTGGCATGAAGGTGGCATATAAGCCGTGTTGCTGTGCAATGACTTTTACCACCAGTTTGAAGGTGAGAATGTTATCTGCTGCATGGAGGGCGGAAGTGTATTTGAAGTCAATCTCATGTTGTCCTGGTGCGCATTCATGGTGGGAGGCTTCGATTTCAAAGCCTAATTGTTCTAAGCTGAGACACATATCCCGGCGGGCGTTTTCTCCTAAGTCGATAGGACCTAAGTCGAAATAAGCGGCATCGTCATGGGTCTTGGTGGTAGGTTTTCCTTCTTCATCGGTGTGGAAGAGGAAAAATTCACATTCCGGGCCGACATTCATGGCAAAGCCCATTTCAGCGGCTTCTGCTAAAACCTTTTTCAGGATATAGCGGGGGTCGCCGCAGAAGGGTTCTTTGTCGGCATTGTAAACATCACAGATGATGCGGGCAACTCTGCCTTGTTGGGGGTGCCAAGGTAAAATAGCGAAAGTATCCAAGTCGGGATAAAGATACATATCGGATTCTTCGATACGGACAAATCCTTCAATGGAAGAGCCGTCAAACATGATTTGATTTTTTACTACCTTATCATATTGGCTGACGGGGATAGAAATATTTTTCAAAGTGCCATAGATATCGGTGAATTGCAATCGCAAGAAGTCTACACCGTTATCAGCAATCATTTTGCGGATTTCTTCAACTCTTGCCTCTCTTGCTGTATCTGCCATGGGAAAAACCTCTCTCTCTTCTGTTAATTACCTATCAAAACAAAAAAGGCGCAACGATAAAGACATAGAAAAATATGTTTTATCGGAACGCCTTTGCTCCATGGGTTCATTATATACGAAATCAATAGAAAATTGCAAGGATTATTTTTTTGCTAAGAGGAAGACCGTGGACATAATCAGGAGAAAGCCGATGAAGTCCATAAAAACGAAACTGGTATCCAGCCATAAGGCGGAAAATAGTGTTGCGGATACGGGTTCGACGCTTGCAAGCATACTGGCTTTGACAGCGCCGATGTCCTGCACGCCCTGCATATAGAGGGTATAGGCCACTAAGGTACCGATGATGATGATACCTGCGGGGCCAAGGATCCCTGCCATATCCAGGTGAACGGGGATTTGCCAGATACGCATGGCAAGGGCAAGGCAGCCGCCGCCAATGAGCATGCCGTAGCCAGTCACGACCCAACTGCCGAATTTGCCAATGATACGGGTGGGAATGAGGGTATAGAAGAATAAACCAATGGCAGCGCCAATGCCCCAAAAGAGTCCTTGGGTAGAAATAACCAGGATATGCACATTGCCGTGGGTTGCCAGGAGAAAGGTGCCGGCAAGGGCAAACAAGATAGCGATTCCTTCATTTTTGCTGGGTAAACGGCTGCCTTTCACACAAGCGTATATCATGATGAGAAGCGGTCCTAAATATTGCAGTACGGTAGCAGTACCCGCATTGGTGTGTTCAATTGCCTTCAAATAGGTGAATTGGCAGGCGAGAAGCCCAATGAGCGCAAAGAAGATGAGCTGCCTGACATCTTGTTTCTCCTGCCAGATTACCTTGAGCTTTGTTGGGTGAGCGGCAAGAAGATAGCCTAGCAATAGCAGTCCAGAGATAAGCATGCGGGCAGCCGTCAGCCAGAAAGCATCTATCTGATATTCTTGAAATAAAAATTGTCCACAGGCGCCAGAAAAACCCCAGCAAACACCACCTGTCAGGGTACATAAAATTCCTCTTGCTGCCATACTTTTTGTAGCTTGCGTAGTATCAGTGGCTTTCTTCATGATAAACTTTCCTTTTCAAAATGCGAATAAATTAGATATCCTATATCTTACTATATTTACAAACTTTCGACAATGTTTTTTTATAGTTGATACCTCAGGCTTCCATGGTGCTAAAGATTGGCTTTAAGATGTAGCCTAACTCTATTGTAGCGGGAGCAGGTCATGCTGACGCTATCATTACGCAACTAAAATGATATATTGCCGATGGTGTGGATATGGTGCTTACTTCCCACTATACATCAGAGGATTTAAAAGATGTCGAAACAAAAATCGCTTATCTGGAAGAGTTGAAAAATATTGAGGACGCTAGTGCAGATGGTGCTGCATTTAAGGCAGCTGTAAAAGAAAAATAACCTACTTACAGCGGAGAAAACTACCTAGATATGACAGTAGGGATGTTTTTTCAAAAATAAAAAGTATAATAAAAAAGCAGCAGTAAGTTAGATACTCGTAAGACAGTATTAGATTTGTTTTTTGGAAACGGCGTAGCGTTGGCTATGCCGTTTCCCCGTTTTGTAAGTCGTTCAACAGGGAC
>CATIYQ010000016.1 GCA_949739465.1 uncultured Peptococcaceae bacterium
AAGGTAAAACGGAAGAAAGAAGGAAGGATTTAACATGAAAACAAAAAAACTCTTATCCATGCTTTTAGCTGGAACCATGATGGTAGGCGTCCTTGCCGGCTGCGGAAACGGCGACGCCGACAAGAAACAAGACGGTAACGACGGCGAAGAAACAAAAATCTACAACATTGGCATTTTGCAGCAATTGGAACATCCTGCTCTTGATGAAGCAACCAAAGGGTTTCAAGATGGCGCTATTGCAAAATTCGGTGAAGGCAATGTAACCTTCGATATTCAAAATGGGCAAAACGAACAAGCAAACTGTGCAACCATTGCCAACAGCTTTGTTTCTTCTAAAGTAGATTTGATTTTGGCAAACGCTACCACTGCATTGCAGTCCTCTGCGGCAGCCACCAATACCATTCCGATTTTGGGGACTTCCATTACCGACTATGCTACTGCATTGGATATTAAAGATTGGAACGGTGCAACCGGTGTGAATATTTCCGGTACCAGCGACTTGGCTCCTATTAACGAACAGGAAGCTATGCTTAAGGAATTGTTCCCTGACGCGAAAAAAGTAGGTATCGTATATTGCTCTGCGGAAGCAAACTCCAAATATCAAGCGGACATCTTCAAACTTGCTCTTGACCAGGACAATATTGCATACGCTGAATTTACCGCCGCTGATTCCAATGAAATCCAATCTGTGGTAACCGCCGCCATTGCAGAATGCGACGTTCTCTATATCCCCACAGATAACACCATGGCAGGCTCTACCGAAATCATCAATAACATCTGCGAACCTGCAAAAGTTCCCATTATTGCAGGGGAAGAAAATATCTGCCGCGGCTGCGGTGTAGCTACCCTTTCCATCAGCTATTATGATATCGGCTACAAAGCAGGTGAAATGGCTTATGACGTATTGGTAAACGGTGCAGATATTAGCACGATGAATATTGAATATGCACCAAAAGTAACCAAAAAATATAATGCCAAACTTTGCCAGTCTTTAGGTATTACCATTCCTGAAGGTTACGAAGCGATTGCTGACGCTGAATAATCTAAACGGTTATTTTTATCACACAAGTGAAGATTCTGAGGAGTTTACGCTCCGAAGAATCTTTTCTTGTATGACTACTTTTACCATTTAAGCAAAGGATTGATTTCTGATATGTTCGTAGAATATTTTGCATCGTTAGACCCTATGGCGCTCATGCGGGCTTTGCCCGGCAGCGTTGCCCAGGGGTTAATCTGGGGCGTCATGGCGTTAGGGGTTTTTATTACCTTTCGTCTTTTGGATTTTGCCGATTTGACAGTTGACGGTTCTCTGGCAACGGGCGGCGCGGTAGCTGTTATGTTGATTCGCGGCGGTATGCATCCTGTGACAGCGCTGTTTTTTGCTTTTCTTGCCGGTATGCTTGCTGGCATGATTACAGGGCTTCTGCATACGGCGTTGGGCATTCCCGGCATTCTTGCAGGCATTTTAACGCAGATTTCGCTATATTCGGTGAATTTGGGCATTATGGGGAAATCCAACCAAGGTATTAATGTGGACCAATATCCGCTGGTAGCATCGTTACGTTATGTGACGGGAGACGCGGCAACTCGTACCAGCTTCTTTTCCTTTTTAATTCTTGGTTCCTTGATTCTTATTGCCATTCTTTATTGGTTCTTTGGCACAGAGCTGGGGGCGGCTATTCGTACGACCGGGTGTAATCTCCATATGTCCCGCGCGCAGGGCATTAACACTAACTTTATGAAAGTGTTGGCCTTAATGCTTTCCAATGGTTTGGTGGGGCTTTCCGGTGGTATTTACGCCCAATATCAAGGCTCTGCTGATGTAAATATGGGACGGGGCGCTATTGTTATTGGGCTTGCTGCGGTGATTATTGGTGAAGTATTGTTTGCTAAGTTCTGTACCGGGAAGAAATTGTCCTTTGCCTATACTATGATGTCGGTGGCTGTTGGTGCGATTCTCTACTATGTTGTTATTTCTATCGTTCTTTGGCTCAAGATGCCTTCCGACTATATGAAGTTGTTCTCTGCTATGGTGGTTGCCATATTCCTTTCTGTGCCTTATCTCAAGAGTAAATACGGCAGAAAGAAGAAGGGGGTTGTGAGCAGATGAGTTATATGTTAGAGCTGAAAGACGTTCACAAAACCTTTAATCCCGGTACCATCAATCAGAAAGTCGCTTTAAACGGTGTGAACTTGCAGCTGAATGAAGGGGATTTTGTTACTATTATCGGTGGGAACGGCGCAGGGAAATCTACCACGCTGAATGCCATTGCCGGGGTATGGAATATTGACGCCGGTCGCATTGTCATTGATGGCGTAGACGTGACGAAACTCCCTGAACATAAACGGGCAAAATATCTGGGCAGAGTGTTTCAGGACCCTATGAATGGTACGGCTGCTACTATGTCTATTGATGAAAATATGGCCATTGCCGCAAGACGAGGGCAACATCGTACGCTTCGTTGGGGCATCAGCAAAAGGGAACGGGAAACTTATTATGAGTTGCTGACAACTTTGGATTTAGGGCTGGAGTCTCGTATGAGCGCAAAAGTAGGATTGCTTTCCGGCGGGCAGAGGCAAGCCATTACCTTGTTGATGGCAACAATCCAAAAGCCGAAATTGTTGCTTTTAGATGAACATACGGCGGCGTTAGACCCAAAAACAGCGGCAAAGGTATTGGCACTTTCTGATAAAATCATTGAGGAACATCATTTGACCGCCATGATGGTAACCCACAATATGAAGGACGCTATTGTCCATGGGAATCGTCTCATCATGATGCATGAAGGACGGATTATCTATGACGTGCGCGGGGAGGAAAAGAAAAACTTAACCGTTGCCGACCTCTTAGCAAAGTTTGACGAGGTAAGCGGCGGCGAATTTGCCAACGACCGTATGTTGTTTGTATAGAGGAGGCTTTTTCAGTATTGACCTGGGAGTTGGTAAATATCACTTTGAGCTGGGTGCAGGAAAAGAAAATTTCATTTGGACGGAATGATGATTGTTACGTTGTAGAAATTTTTCTTGACAAGGGGATAAATGGGTGTTAGAATAAATCCAATCTCAGAAATTTTATATTGTATTAAAACCTGTGATTAAGAAGAGTAACCTTTCAGGAAACTTCCAGAGAGCCGTCGGCGGTGTGAGTACGGCAGTGAAATGATTGGTGAATGGACTTATGAGGGCGACCGAAAACAGCATGCTGTGAGTAGCAGTCGACGGAAACCGCAACCGTTATTATGTGGGGATATGTGTTGGCATATTGTTGAGCCGGACGTGTAAACGTCAATTTGGGTGGCACCGCAGGATATTTCGTCTTGTCCCAAGGAATCAATCACTGATTCCGAAGGATAAGGCGTTTTTTTATTATAGGAGGTTGGTAAAATGGCAATTTTAAGCAAACGATGGCGTAGGTTTCATACACAATAAACATCAAGAAATATTAAAGGAATATGAAATGAAAAATTAAAGGAGTTGTATGATGATGAAAATGAATATGAAAAAATTACTTTGTGGTGCAATGGGTTTGATGATGTGTTTCTCTCTGGCTGCTTGCGGCAATGTCGACAATAACGATGATAAGCAAAATGATAATGAAGGAAAAAAATATGTTATCGGCATTAGCCAATATGGGGAACACGCTTCTCTAGATAACTGTCGGGACGGTTTTCTCCAAGGCTTGAAAGACGCAGGTCTTGAAGAAGGAAAAGACTTTGAAGTGGATTATCAAAACGCTGGTTTTGACGATAATATGACTATCCAAATCGGTCAAAACTTTTCTGCTAAAAATGTAGATATGATGGTGGCCGTGGCTACCAACTCTGCAACAGGTTGCTATGCAGCAGCAGAAGATAAAAATATCCCGGTAATTTACACCGCGATTAACGACCCAG
>CATIYQ010000017.1 GCA_949739465.1 uncultured Peptococcaceae bacterium
ATTGTGCTGCCGCGGGAGAGCTATGCTCTTCAGCTGTTGCAGCAGATTCGCGATGAGTCTCACCGCTTTGGTATTACCCGTCATCGTTATCTTCGTGGTAAGGGGCAGACCGTTTCCGTCTTGGATACCATTCCAGGCATTGGAGAGAAACGGCGGGTGGCGCTTTTGAAGCATTTTGGTTCTCCTGCAAAGGTTGCGACAGCAGAAATAGAAGAATTGGCATTGGTGCCGGGTATGGACAGAACGGCGGCGGAGACGGTCTATACCTTCTTCCGTAAGCAAGAGCAGGCAGCAGAAGCTGCAGCAAAAGAACTGACCAATGAAGAAAAACTTGCTCAGACAATGGAGAAGTTGCGTGAGGAAAAATAAGAGCAGATTTAAACGGATAAACCTGGTATACTAAGAATAAAAATAGATATATGCCATAACAATGCGCTGGAAGTCTCACAGGAACGGAATAAGGAAAGGAAGAAGAAAATGGACGAAAAGACCGCGGCAAGCGGCAGTTGTAAACAAAACTTGAAATTGAAAATTATTACCGGTATGAGTGGCGCGGGGAAAACCCAAATCATCCATGTGTTGGAGGATTTGGGTTATTATTGCGTGGACAATTTACCGCCCAAGCTGTTTATGAATTTTATCGAGACGGTAAAGCAGACCAACGGCACCATTACCAACACTGCTATTGTAGCGGATGTGCGGGGCGGTCTCTTCTTCCCTGATTTATTTGAATCCTTTCGAGAAATGCATGAAGCAGGTATTGACTTTGAGATTATCTTTTTAGATGCGGCAGACCATGTACTGATACGCCGTTTTAAGGAGACTAGACGGCGGCATCCTTTGAGCCAGGGAGAATCTTTGACGGAAGCCATTGCCCAGGAGCGGCAGCGGCTCCAAGAACTCCGCGGCATGGCGCACTATATCATAGACACCAGTAATATCACGGGTAGAGCCCTTTATGGGCAGATTAACCATATGTTCGGACAGCCGGAGAAGATAGAAATTCTTATTGAATCCTTTGGCTATAAATACGGACTGCCTATGGACGCCGATATGATTTTTGACGCGCGGTTTTTACCAAATCCTTTTTATATTGAGGAGTTAAGACCCCTATGTGGACTGGATAAACCTGTAAGAGACTATGTGCTGAATATGGAAGCGGCAAGACAGTTTATCAATCAATGTGCGGCGCTGATTGGATTGATTATGCCGTATTATGAAAAAGAAGGTAAACGGTATCTCCACATTGGCGTTGGTTGCACCGGCGGACAGCACCGTTCTGTGGCAATTGCGGAAGGCTTAGCGGAAACATTGCAGGCGGCAGGGTATAGCGTTTATGCGGAACACCCTTATTGCTATCGGGCAGGTGAAGGCTTTGAATAAACTCTTCGACTGGTTAAAGCCGGGGAAAAACTTCAAACGGTGGATTGTCTTTGCCTTTATCGGCTTGGTGTTGTTGTTTGACGGCTGCTCTGCTATTTATGGCAGAGGGATTGTTTGCGCCTTTTTGCGTCATTTCTTTCCTGATATTTCTTTTCTGTCTCGTGGGGTTCGGTTGGCTATTGTCGCGCCTTTACTGGCTTGTGGCGCGGTTCTTCTCTTTATCGGTGCGCGACGGCTGTGGCAGCGGGCGGTACTGTTAATCCTGGACGATAGCATGGAGCGGGCAGAAGAAATCTTCCAGCAGAATCCTTGGCAGCCGGAAAATGTAGTAGTGCTGGGCGGCGGCAACGGGCAAGCCAATATGCTCCGCGCCATGAAAGAATTACCGGTGGACATAACGGCGGTGGTGGCTGTGACAGACGACGGCGGCAGCTCCGGACGGCTCAGACAGGATTTGGGCATTTTGCCGCCAGGTGATATTCGTAACTGTCTGATAGCCCTTGCCGACACGGAAGAGGTGGTTGCCAATATGTTAAACTGCCGTTTTCAGGCAGGCATTGGTTTAGAAGGACATAACCTGGGCAATCTATTGGTGGCGGCGCTGACCCAAAACTATGAGGGGGATTTTGCTCGCGCCATTCAGGATTTAAGCCGTTTTTTAGCCATTAAAGGGCAGGTATTGCCTATCTCCCTGGATAATGTAGTCCTAAAAGCGGAAATGACCGATGGCAGAGTCATTACAGGGGAAAGCAACTTGGTGGCGGATCACGGTATCATCAAAACGCTCAGTTTGGAGCCTGCCGATTGTCGTCCGCTGGCAAGTGTTATAGCGGCCATTGAGAACGCGGATATGATTATCATCGGTCCCGGCAGCCTCTATACCAGCTTGATTACGAACTTATTAGTGCCTGGAATAGTGGAAGCCATGAACCGCTCCCAGGCCAAAGTATATTATGTTTGCAATATTTTGACCCAGCAGGGGGAAACAGATTCTTTCACTGCTTACGACCATTTGGAAGCCATTCGCAAGCATGTGCCTCATTTGCATATTGATAAGATTTTGATTCACAAGGGGGCGTTGTCCCCCGCCCAAGAGGCGTGGTGCGGGGAAAACGGCTGCTGTTTGGTGCAGCCGGGGGACGCCCTTGAGGCAGAAGATATTACGGTCATTGCCGGTAACTTTATCTGTGAGGAAAACTTATTCCTACATAACCGGGAAACACTGGCGCGAATCTTTGCGGCAGAAATTGAAGAGGCGCAAAAAGAATCTTTTTATGCGACTATTGGTAAGGAAAGCGGGTTAGCGGGCTTTTTGCAGAAACAAAGAAAGCGATAAACGATAGGAGGGAGCAGGCGTTGTCCTTTTCTGTAACGGTAAAAAATGAATTGGCCCACTTGAAAACAGAAAAAGAATGTTGCCGTAAAGCGGAGCTGGTAGGGTTTCTCCGTATGGGCGGCAATATCAGTATCGGCGGCAAAGGGAAAATCTCTGTTTCCATGGAGACGGAAAACGCCGCCGCCGCGCGGAAAATGTTTACCACTGTGCGGGAAGTCTTTGGGCTCAAGGCAGAAATCCTCATGTACAAAAAGCGGAAGCTGCGGAAAAACCAGATTTTTATTGTCCGTATTCCTAGCCAGACGGGTATCGAAGGATTGTTGAAACTGTTGGGGCTTTTGGGCAGTGATATTTGGGGCGTCGGCATAGAGGAAACAGATTTGAATCAAGTGATTACCGGCAGTTGCTGCACTCGTTCCTATCTCCGCGGCGTGTTTTTAGGCGGCGGCTCCATTAACAATCCCGAGGGAAATTATCATTTGGAGATTACTACCGCTGATGAACGGCATTGTGATTTGATTGTAGCATTATTGGAACAATACGATATTGCCGCAAAAACCATGGCGCGGAAAAACAGCTATATCGTCTATCTCAAGGAAAGTGACCAGATTGTAGAATTCTTAAACGTTATCGGCGCTCACCATAGCTTATTAGAATTTGAAAATACCCGAGTGATGAAGGATATGCGTAACCGGGTCAATCGCTTGGTCAATTGCGAAACAGCCAATCTCAATAAGCTGATTAACGCGTCTATGCGGCAGGCGGAGGATATCCGTCTTATTGATGAGAAAATCGGCATTGAAAAACTGCCCCTTTCCCTTCGGGAGATTGCCCGCATTCGTTTGGCTTATCCCGATAGCTCCTATAAAGAACTAGGGGATATGATGTCGCCGCCCTTGGGCAAATCCGGCGTTAACCACCGCATCCGAAGACTCTCGGAAATTGCCGAGGAGTTGCGGGGGAAATAAAGGATTTTGTAAGAATATGTAGAAGTGAATATATAACTATTTATTTTTTCAAATAAAAAACAGGAATAGAAATAAGGAGGATTCCCCATGTCAGTAAAAATCGGTATCAATGGTTTTGGTAGAATCGGTCGGACTTTTTTTAGAGCGGCATTTGACCAACCGGAAGTAGAAATTGTGGCAATCAACGACTTCACTGATGCAAAGCAGGTTGCTCATTTATTGAAGTATGACTCTACCCATGGTATTTACAATAA
>CATIYQ010000018.1 GCA_949739465.1 uncultured Peptococcaceae bacterium
TTTCGATAAATTCATGGTCGTGAGAGGTAAAGAGGATGTTGCTCTTAAAGTCCATTAACCCCTTATTCACCGCCGTGATAGATTCCAAGTCCAGGTGGTTGGTGGGCTGGTCTAGGATGAGTACGTTAGAGCCGAACATCATCATGCGAGAGAGCATACACCGCACCTTTTCGCCCCCTGAGAGGACATTAACAGGTTTGAAGATGTCTTCTCCCGAGAAAAGCATTCTCCCCATGAAGCCGCGGAGATAGGTTTCTGTCTGGTCTTTGGAATATTGCCGCATCCAGTCTAAGATAGTTAAATCACAACCGTCAAAATATGCAGAGTTGTCATTAGGGAAGTAAGAACGGCTGGCGCTGACGCCCCATTTGGAGGTGCCGGCGTCCCGCGCTATTTCCTCCATGAGGATTTTAAATAACGTGGTGTTGGCGATTTCGTTTTCCCCGACGAAAGCAATTTTATCACCACGGTTCACCGTGAAGGAGACATTATCCAATACTTTTACGCCGTCAATGGTTTTGGTTAAACCTTCTACGGTCAGGATATCTTTCCCCACTTCACGGTCCATTTGGAAGCCGACGAAAGGATACCGACGGCTGGAAGCAGGCATTTCTTCGATGGTCAGCTTATCCAGGAGCTTTCTACGGCTGGTAGCTTGTTTGGATTTGGATTTATTGGCAGAGAAACGAGCGATAAAGGTTTGCAGCTCTTTTGCCCGTTCTTCCGCTTTCTTGTTTTGCTGTTTGAGCATGGCCTGCATCATCTGACTGGATTCATACCAGAATTCATAGTTGCCCACATACATTTTAATCTTGGTGTAGTCGATATCCACGATATGAGTGCAGACGGTATTTAAGAAGTGACGGTCGTGAGATACCACGATAACCGTCCCTTCATCATCCAAGAGGAAATCCTCCAGCCAGTTAATGGAGGCAATGTCCAAGTGGTTGGTCGGTTCGTCTAAAAGAAGGATTTCCGGGTTGCCGAATAAGGCCTGGGCAAGTAAGATTTTTACCTTTTCTTTCCCGGTAAGAGCACTCATTTTTTCATAGAGGAGAGATTCGGATAGCCCCAACCCCTGAATGAGGCGGGACGCGTTAGACTCTGATTCCCAGCCGTCCAGCTCGGCAAATTCCCCTTCTAATTCAGCCACGCGGATACCGTCTTCATCAGAAAAATCAGGCTTTTCATAGATAGCGTCCTTTTCCTTCATGATATCATAGAGCCGTTTGTTGCCCATGATAATGGTATCCAGAACGGTATATTCTTCATAAGCGTAGTGGTCCTGTTTTAAGACGGACATTCGTTCATCATCGGGGATAATCACTTCCCCCGTAGAAGTTTCTAAATCTCCGCAGAGAATCTTCAGGAAGGTAGATTTCCCCGCGCCGTTGGCGCCGATAACCCCATAGCAATTCCCCGAAGTAAACTTCAAGTTTACATCAGAGAACAAATTGGTGCCGTTAAAATTCAAACTAACATTGGAAACAATAATCATGTTTGCCTCCCGCATCTTTTCTATTTTTAGCCCCTTGAGAGAGGCATACTGCTAATTAAAAAGTTTATCATACCGCCTGAGAAAAATCCAGTCTTTCTCACTCCGCCTTCCGCCTTGCCACCACCACAAAGCGACCGTCGTCTGTATGATAGCTGCAAGTAGAGAGGGTGAGAATATCATCGCCATATTGAGCAGTAACCCCAGTGTCATAGAGAGCCGCCGCCTTCACTTGGCGGATATATTCGTCAAAAACCCCTTCTTTACTTAAATCCGTATAGCGGTAATAACGAAACACACCTTCGTCAGCGTCCGTATAGACACGGCTGTAAAAGGCGCCTACCACCTCATATTCTCCTGCTCGTTCCAGCGTAGTAAAGGATATGATTGGATGGGCTTGCCAATAGTCTTTCTTGGCATAGGGCATTAGCTCGCCGAACATAGCGCCGTTTTTCATGTTATGTCCGTAGATGACAACATGGCTGCTGTCAGGCGACGACCCATCTCCGATGAATAAACTGCCGCTGGCCGCATATTTGCCGTCAAATCCCCGCCGCAGATAATATTCCGGCTCTTTTGGTGTGTACATCACAGGATAATCCAAATCTGTATCCGCCACGCTAAGCCACCCGCAAAAGTCAGGGTTGACATTGGCAAGCCACTGATAACCATTCACCAACGGCACAGCTGTCTCTTCCCTATCGGGCAGCAAAAGACAACCCAGTGCCAGGAGATTCTCTGCTCGCCGCACCCCTGCCGCCAAACGCTCATTGGCTGCTTTTTCCCGTTGTCCTTCAGCAAGGCTTGATATGAGATACCAAGCAGAGCCGAGAAAGACCACGCCGCAAACGCATAGCGCCGCCAGCCAGAGCAGGAAGCCTTTGTTTCTATGTCGTTGTCCTACTTCTGCCCTCATATGAACCCTTCTTTTTTAGAAAATACCTAACGCTTTGAAACTCTGATATACGTCGTTCACCGCTACCGCCTCTAAGGGCGGTTTTTTGCTGCTCATACCGCTGCACTGAGGATAAACGCACTTGGTGAAGGCAAACTTTGCCGCCTCTTTCATGCGCCGTTCCGGCTGAGAGACGGCTCTTACTTCTCCCACCAGACCGATTTCTCCCATAATGACCGTGTGTTTGTCAATAGGTCTGTCCTTGAAGCTGGAGGCAATAGCCGCCGCTACCGCCAAATCCACTGCCGGATCGTCTACCCGCATGCCTCCCGCCATATTTACATAGACATCCTGTCCGGAAAGAGACAGTCCCAGCTTTTTCTCTAAGACAGCCAGGATAATAGCCAAGCGGTTAAAATCAATACCCACCCCCAGTCGACGAGGATTACCAAAGGAAGTCGGTGTGGTGAGCGCCTGCACCTCTAAGAGAATGGGACGCGTCCCCTGCATAACGCAGGTTACCGTCGTGCCGCAAGCTTGCTCGGGGCGTTGGGCAAGGAACACGCTGGAAGGGTCGGAAAAAGGCGCAAGACCCGTTTCCTGCATTTCAAAAACGCCGATTTCATTGGTAGAGCCGAAACGGTTTTTCACCGCCCGCAAAATCCGGAAGCTCTGATACCGCTCCCCTTCAAAGTAAAGGACCGTGTCTACCATATGTTCCAGCACCCGTGGACCAGCCAGGGTCCCTTCTTTAGTGACATGTCCCACAATGATAACGGGAATATTATTCTCCTTGGCATATTGCATGAGGGTGTGAGTAATGGCTCGTACCTGGGAGACGCTGCCGGGCGCGGCAGGCAAATCCGGCAAAAACACTGCTTGGATAGAGTCTAAAATCAATAGCTTGTGAGGAACGGCTTTCGCCTCCGCTAAGATGTTGTCCATGTTATTTTCATTGAGGAGCAGCACCTCGGGGATAAGCGCCCCCAGCCGCTCCGCCCGCATACGCACCTGGTGAGCAGATTCTTCCCCTGATACATAGAGGACGTCGCCGTATTTTTTTCCCATAGCAGCCACTACCTGCAAAAGCAAGGTGGATTTCCCAATACCCGGCTCGCCCCCTAAGAGAATTAACGATCCAGGAACAATGCCGCCGCCCAGCACGGTATCTAATTCAGGCATATCCAGTACGAAGCGGTCGATATCTTGATTTGGCACGGTATGAATAGGCATGGGCTTATTGCCGGTGCTGGTCATAGAGATTTTTTTATTGACAGGTTCTTCTCCTGTTGTTTCCGCTACCATGGTATTCCAACTGCCGCAGCCGGGACATTTGCCCATCCAGCCGGAGCTGGTAGTGCCGCATTCGCTGCACACATAGATGTATTTTGCTTTTGCCATGTTTCTCTCCTTTTTGTTTTTCAAGCAACTGCTTTCTCAAATGATTCTTATTTTATCATATCTTCCCCGCAAACACCAACAAAGGGATTTCTGTATAAAGATGTATTGACAAAGCTAAAAAGATTTGTTATAGTAAATCGTAACCCCTGGAAGACGTGGGTCTCTTATCTGGAGGGGTGTCCGAGCGGTTTAAGGAGGCGGTCTTGAAAACCGTTGAGTCTGAGAGGGCTCCGTGGGTTCGAATCCCACCTCCTCCGCCATTCAATTTTATCTTATTTATGTTATGGAGAGTTGGCCGAGTCGGTCGAAGGCGCTCGCCTGCTAAGCGAGTATACGGGTAACACTGTATCGAGGGTTCGAATCCCTTGCTCTCCGCCAAA
>CATIYQ010000019.1 GCA_949739465.1 uncultured Peptococcaceae bacterium
GGCAATGAGACGGACAGGGATTTCCACGTGAACTTTCGAGTGGAGTTTAATGGTCACGTCATGGGTGCCGATGATTTTCAGCACATCTTTCAGCTCCACTTTCCGTTTATCAATTTCCTGTCCCACTAATTCGCTAATGGCGTCGGCTACTTCCTTGTTGGTCACCGCGCCGAAAAGTCTGCCGCCATCCCCTGCTTTTACATAGAGGACAACGTCCAACTTTTTCAGTTTTTCACCTAAGGCTTGAGCATCGGCTAATTCCTGAGCAGCCTTTTCCGCTAATTTCTTTTGGGTATTTTCGAATATGTTCAGATTAGATTTATTAGCTTCCATAGCTAATTTTTTCGCCAACAATACGTTACGACCATAGCCGTCCGCCACCTCTTTGATGTCGCCTTTTTTGCCCAATGCTTTCACATCTTGCAATAAAATCACTTTCATCTTTGTATCCTCCTCATCTATGGTTATTTAATTTTCTTCTCTAATATCCGAATCTTTGTCCGAATCAGTATCAGCGTTACCGCTGCTTTCTGCGTCATCCGTCTCTTCTATTTCTGTTTCTGCTTCCGTTTTCAGTTCTGCATATTCCGAGTTTTTCGCCATTTGCTGCCGCTCCCATTCCAAAGCCTCCGCGCCCGTATCCACTATAGGCTGCGGCGATTTTTTCAGCTTGCGGAAGTCAAAGATTGCGTCTAACGCGCCAACAATCATTGCCGTGCTAAGACTGTATCTCAAGAAATATACTACCACAACAACAGCAACAACTTTCAAATACCATGATACCTGGCTAAAACGGACATAATGCCAAAACACACCGATTCCGCAAACCATAAAAAACAAAGCGGCGCATAGTAAAATATTCACACAGGCAATAGAAAACCAAGATGCGCCTCCTTGGATAAAACCATCAATAACCGCCACTGCCAGCACCGACCAAAACATCCACCGCGGTACCCGCCAGCTAGAAAGAGCAGGCATTGTTGCTACATCATGTTTCATTTCTTTCATAGCAAACCCTACCGCTAAATAATACAGCCAGATAAGAACCGCCTGTTGACAAATGAAGATAGCAGGTACCATAGAGCCAAATAAAAAAAACAAAACACTGCCAAACTCATCAGCAAACTGTCCCGGCATCTCAAGAATCAATTGAGCCACATCATACCTTAAGGCATTAACCAATCCTCGTGCAAAAACAGTTTGCAAATAGGCCTCCTCCGCAATTGCCCCCAAGAATCCGCCTGCCGATATAAACTGCTGCAACAGTAATACTGAGACAACATAAATCCCTGCTACCGTAAAAAACGTTCTCTTCCCGGAATAGCCCCTGCGAAAGCAGAAGCCGAAAAGTAAGCCGATAACGCCTACACTGAGCGTGGCGGGACGAGCTACATATGGACTCCAAAAGGCGCCTACCAGGCAATGGGCAATTATCATGGTGCCAAGAGACATCACATAGCCATAACGATAGGTAAGATTTGCTACCACAATGGGATAAATAAAATATGCGAAAAAGCCAATTAGCGGCACTGCTTCATGAAGAGACGCCGCCCCGAAAAGCAAGCCTGCACTCATCAGACAAAGAATGATTTTCTGTCCCCACGCCATATTCGGTTCTTCCATTTTGAGAATCTCTTTTTTATTATCGGTAACAGATGATTCAGAAGAAGTCGTTACAATTTGTTCTGTTTGATTTTCCATAAAAATCCCTTTCTATACGTTGGCAAATTTAACTTGCGTATCCTGTTTATATTCTGCCTGTTTCCCTATTTTCCTGCTTTCCCACGACCTGTAGATAAAAGAAAAAGGACTTTGCCAAGTCCTTTTCGCTCTCTATTGTTTCGGGAAACCACTGCTGTGCAGCCGCCGCCAATCAAATAACGTATCAAACATCCCCACCATAGTCAAGAGAATAAAACCAAAGGCTGCAAAAATAATCAGAAACAGCAGCGTCATCGTTTTCATCACCTGAGGAATATCCCTCCGCTGCAAATAATAATACAGCACGCTCATACCGCAAAGCAAAAACAAGGGAATGGTCATATATAGCAAGTTAAAGCTAATATTTGAAAAGGTTTCCATACCCAGATAATTACCGGCAATGCCAAAAGCCAATCCCAGCATTGCCAGCCACAGAATAGGCAGCGGCATTTGCCAACGGCTAAACAAAGGCAGCCTTACCACAGCATAGCCCATACGCCCCAACAAGAAGGAGCTAATGGCATAAGTTACCCACACCGTCAACATACAATAAATGACAAATGTTGCAGGGAGAATCGCAGCAGCTGTCTGTTTCAGGAAGGCGATGTATTCTGCCATGCTCATGCCAGGCGGTAATAATGCCAGCATTTGCTCCTGTTCCGCTAACACATCAAATACGCTGGTAACAGCCGTCACCATATTCCGCAAACCTTGTAAAATGGGAACGCCCGCCACCCAGAAGGAGAAAAGCGTCCCTAAGGCAATGCCTACGGTAGCCACAACGGTAACAACGGCAAAGGTCTTGCCGCCACTGATTTTTCGACGGAAACAAACCCCCAACGCTAGCCCCAACAAGCCATAACGGGCCACTACCGTTATGGCGCTTAAAGGTCCCACAAACATGGAAAGCAACACGCCCGCCGCCGCCAGACTCACCGCGCCTGTCGCCGCGCCGCACTGAAGACCGGCAATGACCATAGGTAACGGCACAAAAAAGGAAATGGCAAAACTCAAAAATGGCATATAGTAGCCCATTAAGGCTAAAACTACCACCAAGCAAGCGCACATGGCGCCTACCGCCAAGGCTCTCGTCTTCCCCTGAAGCAAGACAGGCTGGGTCATTTGCTCATAGATTTCCCTAGGCTCGTTCCAGCGAGCTTCTTCCTCCCGCAAGTCGGTAGGCACGCCCAGACGGGGCTCTATTTCCCAAAAGGGCTGTGTGTCCTCTAAGTTTTGGCATTTTCTATCCTGCTCTACCTGTTCCGGCTGTTCTGTTTTTTCTTCGTCCTGTAAATCGGTCATATCTGTTCCTTTCCCGGCAAATCTTCTTAATTTCTTATCCTCAAGAATTCTGCTTTTCCCTATATTTTCCTGCACCTGCCCTAAAATAATCTGAAAGAGGCTGAGAAATTTCAGGAAAGGCGACGCCAATAAAAAAAGGACTCTTGCGAGTCCTTTTTAATTAATCGTTGGTATACGGCAAAAGCGCAACTACTCTTGCTTTTTTGATTGCTTCGGTTAAGCAACGTTGGTGTTTTGCACAGTTACCGGAAATACGGCGAGGCAAAATCTTTCCTCTGTCGGTTACATATTTCCGTAATTTGTTCAAATCTTTATAATCGATGTCGGTTGCTTTGTCTACACAGAAGCTGCAAACTCTTCTACGACTTCTGCGACCTCTGCCGCCTCTGCCGCCGAATTCTTTATCTCCCCGTTCAAAACGAGCGCCTCTTTCGTTATCAGCCATAATCAACCCTCCTCATTCGGTTTTTCTATGCTACCGTTTTCATTAAAACGGTACGTCGTCATCAGTGCTGGGCATACTTCCTACGCCGAAATCATCCATACCGAAACCTGCATTGCCAGCGTTTCCACCGTTTCCTGCACTATCCTTGGGAGATAAGAACCGCACGTCGTCAGCGACTACTTCCGCCACGGTCCGTTTGATGCCGTCCTGTCCTTCATAGCTGCGGATTTGCAGTCTGCCTTCTACCGCGGCTAATTTTCCTTTGGATAAATATTCAGAGCAGCGTTCCCCAAGATTACGCCATGCTACGATATTGATAAAATCAGTTTCCCGTTCCCCGTTGGCGCTGCGGAAATTTCTGTCCACAGCAAGGGCAAAACTGGCTACGGCAGAGCCGTTGGCAGTGTAGCGAAGTTCTGGGTCACGAGTCAGTCGACCGATTAAAATCACCCGATTGTACATAGGAATTCACCTCTTGCTATTCCACTAAAAGCGTATGGCTCCTAGTCTTCTTTTTTCACTACTAAATAACGGATTACTTCATCAGAAATTCTGAAATTTCTTTCTAATTCAGCGGGTACATCTGTGCCGCTGCGGAAGTTTACCAATACATAATATCCGTCATGGAGTTTTTCGATTTCATAAGCGAGTCTTCTTTTACCCCAAGGCTCAACTTTTAAAACCTCACCACCATTATTTTGGATAATTGCAGTATACTTTTCCATAATTGCTGCATATTTTTCTTCATCATA
>CATIYQ010000020.1 GCA_949739465.1 uncultured Peptococcaceae bacterium
AGGAGTTCGTACCTCTTCAGGTTATGTATCTGGACTAATGCAAGAAATGGGATTACAAAGTATTGGCAGACATTCCAAAAAAGAATATTTCAAGCAACGTGCCTTGCACAAACGCTCCAACAAATTAAAACAACAATTCCATGTAGAAGAACCAAATCGTGTATGGATTAGCGATACCACATATTTCAGAGTAAAAGAAAAACATTATTATATCTGCATGATTATGGATTTATTTTCCAGAAAAATACTCGCTCATAAAATCTCCCAAAAGCATAGCACTTATTTAATCACCGCCACATTTAAACAAGCTTTTGCAGAAAGAAATCACCCCAAACAACTATTGTTTCATAGTGATCAAGGAACCCAATACACCTCGAAAACTTTTCGTAATCTACTGCATGTAAACAATGTTGAACAGTCATTCTCTCGTTCTGGTCAACCCCATGATAATGCTGTCGCAGAATCCTTCTTCTCTGCACTCAAGAAAGAGGAACTCTATCGGATAAACTTCCGTTCAGAACGAGAATTTTACGAATGCGTAAACAACTATATTCATTATTACAACACAAAACGCCCCCACGAAACACTGTCCTATCAAACACCAGACCAGTTCGAAGAGGCGTATTATAAACGCAATGTATAAGCCAGTGAAAATGAATAACCTGTTCAAAACTGGCATTTTTTCTTTTTTTCATTCTGATTTTAAGTTTTTTCAAAAACTAAAATGAACCACCTTCATAACAGATAAAAAATAAAGCCTTCTCTAGCAAGGCTTTTGGCTAATGAAAAGACCTCCAATTCTTACTGTTCATTAAAAACTGTTCGAATTCGGAGGTCTCATCATATGGTGCCGGAAACCGGGGTCGAACCGGTACGGGATTAACTCCCGCAGGATTTTAAGTCCTGTGCGTCTGCCTATTCCGCCACTCCGGCATATGGAGGCGCCACCCAGATTTGAACTGGGGGTAAAGGAGTTGCAGTCCTCTGCCTTACCACTTGGCTATGGCGCCTAGTCACTAGGGTAGTATATCACTATTTTCCTATTTTTGCAAGAGTGTTTCTTAACTTTTACAAAAATATTATATGCCCTATCCTCGAAAAGGTGCCATGGACTACCTCTAAATTATACAAAACCTTTATAAAAAAATCCAGACTTTTTTCTGAATACTACTTTCCCGCTGCATAAAATTTCCCACCATGGGAAAAATATCCCTACTTGCAATATTCAGAAATTTAGAAATCAGGAGGTTTACCTATGAAGGGAAATAAGAAAATTGTTTTTATTCTTTGCAGCTGTTTGCTTTTTAGTCTGGCTGCCGCCGCCCTCTTTCCGACAATTACCGCCGTTAGCGAAACAGTGAAACAGGGTGCAAGCGGCGAGACCGTAAAACAAGTGCAACAAAAATTAAAAAACCTGGGTTATTATAGCGGCAGTATAGACGGCGTATTTGGCTCCAATACCAAAAATGCCGTTATCAAATTCCAAAAAGCAAAAGGTCTTACCGCCGACGGCGTCGTAGGCTCTGCAACACTTTCCGCATTGGGGATTCGCAACAGCTCTGCCAGCGCCACCTTACGCCAAGGCGACCAAGGAAACAAAGTCAAAGAAGTCCAACAAAAGCTGAAAAATTGGGGCTATTACAGCGGCAGCGCCGATGGTATTTTTGGACAAGGCACCAAAGACGCTGTCATTAAATTTCAGAAAAACAATAACCTACCTGCTGACGGCATTGTAGGTGCGAAAACCTTTGCCGCGCTTGGTATATCGCCCGGGGCTGCAGATAAGAAAACCAATACGGCAGGGGTTTCCAACAAAGACGATTCTGACTTACTAGCAAGAGTCATTCATGCGGAGGCGGAAGGCGAACCATATATTGGCAAAGTTGCCGTTGCCGCCGTACTTCTCAATCGCATTGAAAGCCCTCAATTCCCCAACACATTAAGCGGTGTTATTTATCAGAAAAACGCTATTTCCTCTGTGTATAACGGCAGAATGAATAATACGCCGGGAACAGATTCCGTGAAAGCCGCCAACGACGCCCTAAACGGCTGGGACCCCACCTACGGCTGTCTGTATTTCTGGAATCCTGACACCTCTACCAGCACTTGGATACAACGGCTTACACCGATTATGCGTTTCGGTAAACACGTCTTCAGCAAGTAACAACCAATAAGAAAAAGGAGGTTATCACGGCAATGGATACGAATATGAACGAACCAATCACCACTAAAACAGAAAACGGCAATACCGGCAAAATCATGATTGTTTTAGCTGTTGCCTTATTTGCCATCGCTATTTTTTGGGGAACTACGAAAGAACGGGAAACCCGTGTTTACCAAACACTCCTGGAAAACGAGTATCAGCAAAGTTTTTATCAACTCCTAGGCAATGTAGAAGATATTTCCGTCTCTGCCAGCAAGATAGACATGACCACCTCCCCGGCACAAGCAGGACAACTTTTATCTGACATTTGGTGGCAGGCTACCATGGCGGAGGATAATCTCGCCGCCATTCCACTGGACCATGAAGCCTTTGATAAACTGGAAACCCTCTTAAATCATACAGGAGACTATTGCCGCGCCATGTCCAAACAGGCTATGGCAGGTAAGCCCCTCACCGAAGAACAACAACAGAATATTATCACCCTAGGAAAAAACATTGCCGCTGTCAGTGATGAACTGCACCAAATCGAAGAACAGGTCAATGCCGGCAAACTGCTCTTTGTTTCCGCTCATAATGATATCAGAACAGGCAGGGACAACGTAGATATCTCTGAATCTGAAAATGACAACACCACAACAGTTGCTGCAGAACAAGAAGGAGAAACACCGACAGAAGCAACAGCCTCCAATTTTAACGACATGAAAACCGACAGCATCGAATATCCCACTCTCATCTATGACGGTCCCTTCTCCGACCATATGGTCAATAAAAAACCGGAAGGGCTGACAGGCGAGCCCATTTCCCTGGAACAGGCAAAAGCAATCGCAATGAAATTCCCTGCATTAGACCCCAAAAAGGAATATGAAATTACCGCGGCAGAAAGCGGCAATGAAGCAACCATTCCCGTTTATTGCTTTGATGTGACAAGCGGCGAAGAGGAAAACGCCCATCAGCTCCACATCGACATCAGCAAAACCGGCGGACACAACATCATGTTTATGGATTATGCCCGCCCCGACGCGACTAATCTTACCACCGACGAGGGGGTAGCAAAAGCCCATGATTTCTTAGAAAAACTGGGCTATAAAAATATGCAAGAGACCTACACCATCAACCAAAACAATGTACTGACCATTGCCTTCGCCTACAAAGAAAATAATATTCTCTTCTACCCCGATCAAATCAAAGTGCAGGTAGCCATGGACGATGGCAGGATTATTGCCCTGGAAGCAGCCCAATATTTCATGAATCATAAAGCACGAGATTTAGGAACGCCCGCTGTTTCCGCAGATAGCGCTAAGGAAAAAGTGCCAACCAAGCTGCAAGTTACAGGAACACAGCTGACGGTAATCCCTCTGGACGGTGACAAAGAATACCTGACCTGGGAATACAAAGGCATTTATAACAACGAAGACTATGTGGTCTATATCGACGCCAACACCGGAGAAGAACGCAACGTGGTAAAAATCATCTCCACCCCCGGCGGAAACTGGGCAATGTAATTTCATGAAAAACGATAAAAAGAGATTGCGAATAACGCAATCTCTTTTTATTTACTGCTTCTTTTCCAATTTTGGTAATTTTTTCTGCTGCAAATCATCTGGGGCTCGTGATGATACTGACTCCATAGGATGGCTCTGCGCATAATAAATATCGCTGACAGCATAGTCCAAATATTCATAGTATTGATTGGCAATGATGATTTCCATAGCGCCGTCGCCGTCCACATCAGCCACAAAATCAATATGTTCCGTCATTTCATGGTCCTCATAAGGGTATTGCCAAAGGTTCGCCTTAAGCGCAAACGCCGCCTCAGGATTTTCTATATCAGGGAAATACAATATCATATTAAGAAAGGCGATTTTTTCCCGTTGGAAATCTTTTTCCTTCCAGTTTTCCATTTCACCTAAACCAGTTTCAGCATCTCGGTAAACATCTCTAATTTCCAGCAAAACGCCTGTCTTACCATCCCCCTGGAAATCCCCGGAGAGACATTTTGTTACCTTGATTTTCGTATTCTCAATGCCGTTTGCGGCTAAATGCTGATTGACCGCCGACATAAATGGTTC
>CATIYQ010000021.1 GCA_949739465.1 uncultured Peptococcaceae bacterium
ACATTTTTAAAACCTTCCAACGCCGCTTTCCCCGTATCCCCGGAGGTAGCGGTAAGGATAATCACTTCTTCGCCATGGTTGGTTTTTGCCACTGCTTTTTGCATCAGGTGAGGCAGAGCCTGGAGCGCCATATCCTTAAAGGCGGCTGTCGGACCATGCCACAGCTCCAATAAATATTGTTCATTGGCAAGCCCTACCAAAGGCGCGATTTCTGCAGAGGCAAAATTATCACCGTAAGCGTTGATCACAATGTCATGAATTTCTTCGGAAGTATAATCGGATAGATATAGCGCGAAGATTTTTTCCGCTAGTTCCTGATAAGAAAGATTGGCAGTCGTTGCCCAATCCATTTGCCACTGGGGAAATGTTTCCGGCACATATAAGCCGCCGTCGGGCGCTAATCCTCGGCTAATAGCTTCAGCGGCGCTTGCGGCAGGAGCGTCTCCTCTGGTACTAAAAAACTG
The DNA here is from genome assembly GCA_949739465.1 of uncultured Peptococcaceae bacterium. Classification (GTDB taxonomy): domain Bacteria; phylum Bacillota; class Dehalobacteriia; order UBA4068; family JAAVYR01; genus JAAVYR01. The sequence continues at coordinate 465 of CATIYQ010000021.1, forward strand.
CATATTTCCAGCCTCCCATGCTTTTTTCACACTTAATTGATTTATTTTACCACTAATTAGCGGGATATGCAACGATTAGCTTTCGCCCCTCTCCCGCTGGAAGCAATTGATTCCCCACACGCTTAAGATAATCAGACCGCCGCCCAGCCATTGATATCACTGTATTTCTTCCTGCAAAAACAACATCCCGGCAAGAATGAACACCACCGTGCTGTAATTATTAAACACGACATATTGAGAAGCGGAGATTTTTTGCAAAGCTAAATTGGTGCAGAAAAAGCCGAAAACCGACGCCGCAAAAAGCCCTGCCCAGAACTGGTACCATAGAAAAGCCCATATGTCTCAAAGATAAAATATGCTACCAGCTCACCAACCAACCCCAGGGCTTTCTTTTTAGGTCAACAGAAATGACGCCAAACACCGCTCCTTACAAAGAAAGTAAAAGAGATTGAGATAAAAGAAAAGAGGCGTAATGCCTCTTTTTTTCAAATAAAAAACTGAGCAAACCGATAAGCCGGGTTCTGTCTTGTGTGAACATCTATCTACGGACACAGTTGCCTATGCCCTTTAGCGACCTTACCCGGAGAAAAAGCGGGCCACTCTAGATTCTCCCTATTAGGTCTTGCTTCAGGTGGGGTTTACCTAGCCAGCCAGTCGCCTGACTGCTGGTGCGCTCTTACCGCACCGTTCCATCCTTGCCGGGCGAGGAATCCTCGCCTTAGGCGGTCTGCATTTCTGTGGCACTATCCTTAAGGTCGCCCTCACCGGTCGTTAACCGGCACCCTGCCCTATGAAGCCCGGACTTTCCTCAGACAACAGCTTGCGCTTATTGCCTGCGTTCACATAGCTTACTCAGTTACGTTCCTATTCTATCATCTTTCTTCCCATTGGTAAACCGTTTTTTCTGCTCATAGCTCTTATCGAATCAACCAATAACTGCGTTCCGCTTTGCTGCATAATACAGCTAGGTCAGGGAATTCCTTCTGCAAATAGCGAGCGATGACGGGAACAATGACGCACTCCGTATGAAAATGCCCTGCATCGATTAAAGCAATATCCAATTGCCTTGCCATGAATCCCTGATGATGTTTGCCCTCGGCAGAGATCAGGCAATCCGCGCCTTCTTGCTTGGCAGCGGTTAATAGCTCCATACCGCTACCGCCGCACACCGCTACTTTGTGAATTGTTCTCTCCAGCGGCACGACCTTCAAATAATCCAAGGCTAATTTTTCTTTTACCAAATCTTCTAACTCTAAAAAGGATAGGGACTGCGGTAAATGACCAATCCGTCCCAGCCCGTCCATATCCCCCTCGGCAGCAAAGGACGTGATATCTTGCAGCTCCAATATTTCCGCCAACGTATCGTTAACGCCGCCCGCGACAATGTCCAGATTGGTATGGGCAGCAAAATGGGCAATCCCCTCTTGGAGCAACAATGCAACAACAGATTGAGGATAACAATCCAGACAAAGATTTTGCAAGCCGCCGAAAATCAACGGATGATGGGTAACAATCAGCTCCGCCCCAAGGCTTGCCGCCTCCCGAACGACCTCCATAGACGCGTCTAACGCTACCAAAATACGGCTGACTGTTTGCTGTTCGCTTCCCACCTGCAAGCCACTGTTATCCCAAGAACAGGCAAGAGAACCAGGACACCATTGTTCCATTGCCTCCATAATATCTTTCATTATTACAGACATGACATCACCTCTTCTATATCGCCAATCATTTGTTTCACTTGGCAGATTTTCTCCGCGGCAAGAGGGGTAGGCAGCTGTTCTTCTTCCAGCCTTTTTAAGAGCCGCAAAGCGTCCTCTTTGCGACTGGCAAGATACCCCCGTAACAATGACGGTCGTTTCCCTAGGAGAACAGGACCAAAGTCCGCCTCCCGTTCCGTTAAAGCCATCTCTCCCTGCGCCGCGCAAATCACTTCATAATAACGCCCTTCATCCAGCACAATCTCTTCCTCGATGATACACCAACCATGGGCAGCAAGCCACTGCCGCACCAGAGGAATGCTCCGCTGGGGCTGTAAAACCAGACGACGAGTAGCCGCTGTCACCTGAGAAGACTCGCTTAAAATCTCTATCATGGTCATACCACCCATACCAGAAAGGACAATGGTATCCACCTCTCCCGGCAATAGAACCGCAAGCCCCTCACCCAGTCGCACCGAAACCTGATTTTCTAACCCTGCCGCCATCACCTGGCTCTTAAGAGCGGCAATGGGCATCTTAATGCGGTCGGAAGCGATAACAAAGGGAGAGATTTCCCGTTCCACCAGATAAAGGGGCAACCGACCATGGTCCGTACCGATATCCGCCACCTTATCACCTGCTGCTATCATCTTGGCAATGGTCTCCAAACGAGGAGAAAGTTTTACATTCATCATCAAATACCTGCTAAGTTTTTTGTTTTTAGTATAGCATAAATTTTCAGATGATTCAGGGTTTTCCGATTAAAACATAAGAAACATTGTGTTTTTGAGGTCTAAAGCCTATGGTAAATTGAGATAAACAAAAGAACAGGAGTGATAATATATGGCAATCAACAGCGCAAGAGAATTTTTAGCATGTGTAAAACCGGACAACTATGAAAGAGAGGTGAAGGGATTATCCGGCTGGAAGGAACACGCCTTGTGGGATTGGGTCAAAGAGAATCCCCATAACTGGAACTCTTATGAATATGACGCTCTCATGGCAGATAATAGAGAAGGGCAGATTGTTGGAAGCAAAGAAGAGTTTCTGGGGCGGTATTTCCGGGATAACCCACAAAAGTATTTAGACTTTGCGGTAGAAAAGGGATTGGTAGATTTGCCGAAACTATGGAGATGGGAGAGAACCCTGACGTTATCTGAAGTAGAGGAACGGCTGAAACCTGTAAATCCACCCAGCGATATTGTCTTTGGTTTAGGAAATGGATATAATAATAGGGAGTACCGGAAAGCCATTAAAATCCTGCAGGCGAATATCAACTGTGAGATAACAGGCTTTTATGACAAGGGAACGGCCATCCAGCTCTATAGAAAGAAGGATATCTTTATCCCCAGCGGGAAAGGGTACTTAGCCCATGAGATAGACCCGGACTTGCTCTTTAACTGGAACTATGAACCACAGGTTTATGGGGTAAATATGGACTTATGGCGGCATATGCAATTTTTCTATCAGGACTTGACCAGGGATAGCAATGAAAGCTATTGGAATGACCCGCCGCTTTTATCTGCTGTCCATGACCCTATTGCAGAAGAGAAAATCTTAAAAGTCTCTTATGAGATGACGGAGCGCGGTTTGGATGCCACTAGAAGAACTCTGAAAAAGGCTGCGGCTGACAATATAATGATAGACACATATCATAGTGTTGGCGATGTTTTTGGTGCTTTAAATGTTGGCTTTTCCATGTTTGATACAGCGGAGCAAATGGTGCGAGAAGGTGTTCACGACCCAGACGCCATTGTTACCGAGGTTGTAATTTCTGGGGTAGAAGAGGTAGTTATTAATCGTATTACAGGAAAGGCGGTATCCTTCACCTTAAAATTAGTCCTTGCCAGCGGCGGCGGTATTGTCTATTGGGGCATGGCTTTTGTATTAGACTGGGTTTTAGGTGAGTTTTTAGATGATGTTGCAGAAGGGGTAAAGAAGTTCTTCCGAGAGGATTTTCTACCATTTCTGGATAGGTACAGCGCCAACTTACAGGCAAGACACGAACGGGATATAGCAGCAGGTATTCGGCTAGATTAAAAAATTCGAAGGGATGTAGTAAAAATGAAACGACCATGGCAAGACAACCTTCCTAAATCACCGAAAACA
>CATIYQ010000022.1 GCA_949739465.1 uncultured Peptococcaceae bacterium
CCAAAGCGGACTTGGGTCACCACGCTGCCGCCCCGCTGCGCCATACCGTGAATCTCCGATACTTTCACTTCCGCCGCCATTCTTTGGGCTGCCGCCGCTAGGATACGGCTGGCAAGGATGGTCCCTTGTCCGCCCACGCCGACAATGAGTATGTTTGTTACCTGTTTCGTCATCTTACTCACCGTCCTTTTCCCTGTTTACAATGGCCTCTTTGGGGCAGACGGAGGCGCACACGCCGCAGCCCACGCATTGCGACGTATCTATTTTCGCTTTGCCGTCTTTCCGCGCAATAGCGGGGCAGCCCACCCCCAGACAAATGCCGCAGTTGATACATTTTTCTTTATCCACCACAAGAGGCTTTTGCATCGCCGCCCGGTTAATCAAGATGCAAGGGCGTTTGGTGATGATGACGGAAGGTTCTGCCGCTGCTACCTCTTCCCGCACTGCTTGCTCTGTCGCCGCTAAATCAAAGGGGTCGACCACACGCACCCGTTTCACGCCGCAGGCGCGCACCATAGCTTCCAAATCCACGCTAGGCGCAGGTTCGCCTTTGGCAGTTTTCCCCGTGGCAGGGTTTTGTTGGTGTCCTGTCATGGCGGTAATGCTGTTATCCAGGATAATCGTGGTTACCGTGGAGCCGTTATACACCGTGTTGATTAAGCCTGTAATCCCCGAATGGAGAAAGGTAGAATCCCCCAGCACCGCCACGGTCTTGCGGCTGAAGTCCTTGCCACGGGCTTTTTCCATGCCGTGAGCCACGCCGATGCTTGCCCCCATGCAAATGGTAGTGTCCATGGCGTTTAAGGGCGGCACTGCCGCTAAGGTATAGCAACCAATGTCCCCCGACACATTCAACTTCAATTTATGTAAGACATAGAAAATCCCTCTGTGGGGACACCCGGGACAAAGAACAGGGGGACGATTGGGCAGATTTTCCCCACCTGAGCACTTCACCGCCGCCTCTCCCAGGATTTTTTCTTTGATGGTTTCCGTGAAGATTTCACCAATGGGAGAGAATAATTCTTTCCCTGTTACCGCAATGCCCCAACTCTTAATGGTGTCTTCCATGAAGGATTCCAGCTCTTCCACGACGATGACCTTTTCTACCCCAGCTGCAAAATCTGTAATCAGCTGCTTGGGCAGTGGAAACGCCATGCCGATTTTCAAAACAGAGACGTCAGGCAATGCCTCCTTCACATACTGGTAGACTGCGCCGCTGGCAATAATACCCAGCTTGCGGTCTTTGCCCCATTCCACACGGTTTAGCTCTGTGGTTTCGCTGTAAGCGGCTAAGTTTTTTAACCGCTCCTCTACCGTTACATGGAGCTTTCTGGCGTTAGCAGGCATTGCCACATATTTGGCAGCGTTTTTCACATAAGGGCTAAGCTCCTTTTCCTGCCGTTCCCCCAGCTCTACCAGGGATTGAGAGTGGGCGATGCGGGTAGTCAGCCGCAATAATACCGGCGTGTCAAACTGTTCGCTGAGGGCAAAAGCCAGCTTGGTAAAGTCCTTCGCCTCTTGGCTGTCGGAAGGTTCTAAAACGGGTACTTTCGCCGCCCTGCCGTAAAGGCGGTTGTCCTGCTCGTTTTGAGAGCTGTGCATACCAGGGTCGTCCGCTGTGACGATGACCAAGCCCCCATTTACTCCCGTGTACCCTACGGTAAAGAGAGGGTCTGCCGCTACATTTAAGCCTACGTGTTTCATGGCAGCCAGCGCCCTTGCCCCACCAATAGATGCGCCAATAGCGGACTCTACCGCCACCTTTTCGTTAGGCGCCCACTCGGCATAGATTTCAGGATAAGAAGCGGCGTATTCCGTAATCTCCGTGCTGGGCGTGCCAGGATAAGCAGAGACTACCGTTGCCCCTGCTTCCCATGCGCCCCGCGCCACGGCGGCGTTACCTGTTAATAATTTTTTCACCAATGGAAACACTCCTTGTCGCTAGTTTGCTTGATTCCGATAGTCGAAGACCCGTTTAGCCTTCCCCGGGGTTCGTTCTAAGGACTGGCTTTCTACCAGTTTTACTCTGGCGTGGATAGACAGCACATTAAAGAGTTGCCCTTCGATGTTGCGCCGTAATTCCTCCAGCTCTCCGTATCTATCCAAAAGACGGTTATCGCCCAGTTCCACTAAGACTTCCAGGTCGTCTAAAGAGCCTTTTTTGTAGACATTGATACGATAGCTGGCGCCGATACCGGGGATTTTCATTAAGACGCTTTCGATTTGGGAAGGAAACACATTGACGCCGCGGATAATCATCATATCGTCGGCTCTGCCCGTTACCTTTTCCATGCGGGCAAAGGTTCTGCCGCACACGCACCGCTCCTGGTTGATGCGGGAAATATCCTTAGTGCGGTAGCGAATGACCGGGAAGGCTTCTTTGGTGAGACTGGTAAAAACCAACTCGCCTTTGCTGCCGGGCGGCAGCACTTCCCCTGTTTCCGAGTCGATAGTTTCCACAATAAAGTGGTCCTCGTTGATGTGGAGTCCCTGGGCCCAGGGACATTCCCCTGCCACACCGGGACCCATGACTTCGCTTAAACCATAGTTGTCTGTGGCTAAGATATGTAATTTCTTTTCTATCTGGTTGCGTAGTTCGTTGGTCCAGGGTTCGCTGCCAAAGAGACCAATGCGCAGCTTTAGTTTCGCCGTGTCGATACCCATTTGCTCCGCCTTTTCCCCCAGATAGAGAGCATAGCTAGGCGTCGCAATGAGGACGGTAGAGCCAAAGTCCTGCATGAGCATGAGCTGCTTTTCCGTGTTACCGCCACTGATGGGCACTACCGTCGCCCCTACCCGCTCCAAACCATAGTGGAGACCGAAGCCCCCTGTAAAGAGCCCATAGCTAAAGGACACTTGGGCAGTATCATGCCGCGTTACCCCTGCCATGGTGATAACCCGCGCCAATAAATCCGCCCAGGTATCCAAGTCCTGTTTGGTGTAGCCTACCACAATGGGTTTTCCCGTCGTGCCAGAGGAGGCGTGGAGACGGACGATATTTTCCTGAGGCTCGGCAAAAAGACCAAAGGGATAGTTTGCCCGCAAATCATCCTTCACCGTAAAGGGCAATAACGCCAAATCCTTTAGGGTCTGGATATGCTTGGGCTTTACCCCGGCTGCGTCCATTTTCCCCCGATAGGCGGGCACTCTGTCATATACACGCGCTACCAGCGTTTTTAACCGCTCCAGCTGCAACGCTTCTATCTGACTTCTGGTCATTGTTTCCTTTGATTTGTCCCACATCACTACCATATCCTACAACACCTCTGATTCCTTTCTGCCAAACCTACCAAACTTCTCTGCTCTTAATTTATCGTTCTTGCGCAGCAAGCCATGCCTTCCCTTGAGCAATAGCGACGGTCGTCGCCTCTACACTGGGACCGCCAGGCACTTTCCGCGCCGCTACACAGCGGTCCACAGCGATATATTCATAAATATCTTCCCCAAAGACAGGAGAGAATTGTTGGAATTCCGCCAATGTCAAATCTTCCAAATCTTTGCCGTTTTGTTCACAATAAGCCACCAAATGCCCGACAATGGCATGAGATTCACGGAAGGGCACATTGCGCGCCGCCAGATAATCAGCAGCGTCGGTGGCATTAATGAAACCGCCTTTGGCGCTCCCATGCATCTTCTCTTTGTTCACTGTCATAGTCTTCAGCATAGGGATATAGACCAAGAGAGACTTTTTCACATTATCAATAGCGTCAAAGAGTGCCTCTTTGTCCTCCTGCATATCTTTGTTATAAGCAAGAGGCAGCCCTTTCATCATCACCAGAAGAGTTTGCAGGTCGCCATATACCCGACCTGTTTTCCCGCGGACTAATTCTGCCACATCAGGATTTTTCTTTTGGGGCATGATAGAAGACCCGGTGCTGAAACCGTCATCCAACACGATAAAACGAAACTCATTGCTGGACCAGAGGATGATCTCCTCAGAAAGACGAGACAGGTGCATCATAATCATAGAGGCTGCCGCTGCATATTCGATGGCAAAGTCTCGGTCGGACACGCCGTCTAAGCTGTTTTCACTGATAGCGGCAAAGCCCAGTTGGTCAGCGACAAATTGACGGTCGATAGGGAAAGTGGTCCCCGCCAACGCCCCCGAGCCTAAAGGCAACACGTCTGTCCGGCGGTAACAGTCGTCTAGACGAGCTGCGTCCCGACGGAACATCTGCAAATATGCCAACATATGGTGAGCAAATGTGATAGGCTGGGCTTTTTGCAAGTGGGTATAACCGGGCATAACGGTATGTTGATGTTCCTCGGCAAGCG
>CATIYQ010000023.1 GCA_949739465.1 uncultured Peptococcaceae bacterium
ATGCGGGGAACAAAACTTTTATGGGGGGTGCGGTCAATGTATTTGCCCAGTAGCATCAGGAGGCAAGGCATCAAAGTGAATACGGCAAGTAAGCTGAAAAGAATGGATTTAATCAGCACCATGCCCATATCAAAGCCGATTTTAAATTGCATGAACATGAGCGCCGCTAACCCTGAAATGGTGGTCAGAGAGCTTGCGGAAATTTCCGGAATGGCTTTGCTGAGCGCGATGACCACCGCGTCGTATCGGTCGTGTTTTTTTCTTTCTTCGCTGTAACGGTGAATCATAATAATGGCGTAGTCGATAGATAACGCCAGCTGTAACACTGCCGTAACGGAATTAGACACAAAGGAAATTTCTCCGAAGATAAAATTGGTGCCTTTGTTGAGAATGGCAGCGGCAATAAAAGTCATAAGCATGACGGGGATTTCCATATAGGTGCGAGAGGTGAAGAGCAATACGCCCACAATGATAACAGCGGCAACGGCAAGGACCACATTCATTTCACTTGCCAGTTGTTCGGAATTATCTTCCTTACTTCTGGTGATATAGGTATCATAATCATTGAAAAGCGTTGCCATTTGTTGATAGCTTTCCTCAAGGCGCGGGTCCTCTTCCTCATAAATCAGCGTTACGGAAAATAATGCGCAGGTGTTGTTATAGTGGTCGGCGCTATCGTCAAATTCCACCATGCTGACAAATGGCAGCGTTTCTATTCTTTCGCAAATGGTTTCCGCCTCTGCATAGGAAATATTCATTACCATAACGTTTGCAGTGGCGTAGGTGACAAATTCCTCTTCCATAATAGTGAGTCCTTGTCTGGTTTCGGTGGTTTCCGGTAGATACTCCGTTAAGTCGTTACAAACATCTACCCAGCCGGAGGAAAAGGCGGAGAATATAATAGCCGCAATATAAATAAGAAAAAATAAATTTCGTTTATCTACAATAAACGCCGAGATTTTTTCCATAATAGATGTAGTAGGTTTTTCTTTTTTCATGATGACAACTCCATTATCTAATTGACACAGTTAAAACAGACAAGTGTATTTTTTATTGACACGTGTTATTTTACTCTATATGATGTAAGTAAGCAAGACAGGGACAAATAGCAATTTATATATTTTGTTAGTTAAAAGACAATATTTCGTATTTGTCACTACAAAGAAAGAAGGCTTTTTTATGAAAGAAGATTTAAGAATCAAACGAACTCATAAGTTATTATCGGAGTCACTGATTATGCTCATGAGCGAAAAACCTTTTGAAAAAATAACCGTGGTGGATATTTGCGAGCGGGCAATGGTGCATCGGGCTACATTTTATTCTCACTTTGCAGATAAATACGAGTTGTTAAAATATATTTTGCAGACATTTGAAGCGCCTTTTGATAATGAAGACGTAACCAGTCATGATTTTGTCGGTTACCGCAAATATTATTTAACGGTTGCCTCCGATATTATCGATGAAATTGCCTGCCGAAAGGAATTAATGGCAACTATTATTCGTAAAAATCAGGAGGAGTCTTTTCTTGCCGGCATTCGTTACCGTCTCACCGAAAAAATCTTAGAAAAGCTGACCAAGTGCAATGATAACGGCATGGATTTACCCGTACCGGCAGAAGTTTTAGCGCGGTTTTATGCCGGCGCTTGCATGAGCATTTTGGAATGGTGGATTGTTGACGGAAAAGAAGTCTCCAAAGAACAACTGGTTGCTTATTTAAATCGTTTGATTTTACAGAATAATCTTTCTTGACGGAAAGGAAGGGAAAACATGGATTGCAGGGAAAAAGAGGATAAAAATATTCTCCGGTCTGAGTTGTCTCAGGAAGGGTTAGAAAAACGCTTTCGGGAAACACCTCTGACCGTAGAAAAGCTGGAAGAAATCGATAGCGAGCTAAATGCTGTGGAAGAAAAGCTGCTTTGGATTTTATCCTATTTGCAAAAGCTGAAAATCAGAGATTATTTATTGCTAATGGAAAAGCCTTTTTATCTTATGTGGATAAATTTTCTGGGCGGTATTGCCCGAGGATTGGGCATTGCCATTGGTTTTACAGTGCTGGGGGCTATTGCTGTGCTTATCTTACAGCGTATGGAAGTGTTGAATCTTCCTTTTATCGGTCACTTTATCTCTGAGCTTTTGACCTACATTGATGTAAATGCAGGCATCAATGGCATACGATAGACAATAGGAAAAGAAGAGTAAGACAGAAAAGTTTTAGTTTTTTCTCTTGCGGAAATATGTTAGAATAACATCATATAAAATATAGATAGATTAGAGGGTGCGGCGTTGTTTGGCATTGTTATGGCAGTTGGTCTTGCCTTAGACCAATTGAGTAAATATTGGATTATGGGGCATTTTGCTTATGGTCAATCTCTTCCCATTATCCCCAATGTATTTCACCTCACATATATTTTAAATACAGGGGCGGCATTTAGCATATTGTCGGAGCATACTTGGTTGTTGGTGGTTATCTCTCTCTTTGCTTTAGTCGGCGTTTTCTGGTATTATCGCAAAACGCCAAAAGAGCAAAAGGTGAAACGGTTTGCGCTTGCTTGCATTGCCAGCGGCGCAGTGGGCAACTTATTTGACCGGGTATATTACGGCTCGGTAAGGGACTTTTTGGATTTTCGTATATGGCCTATTTTCAATATTGCCGATTGCTTTGTCGTAGTAGGGGTAGGGTTGCTTATTGCTTGCCTGGCAAAGGAAATCTATGAAGAGGGCAAGGCGGAAAAAAAAGGCGAAAAATGATGAACGAATGAAACAGAGAACGTATAACAGGTGTTTGATATGATAGATAACAAAGGGTATTCAGCAGAAACAGAAGAAATGGATTCTTGGGAGGAGGTTGTTGTTTCTTCCGACGGGGAGCGGTTAGATAGCTACCTGGCGTCTCTTCCCTTAGACTTCAGCCGCGCTCGTTGGCAGAAAATGATTAAAGAAGAGCAGGTGCTGCGAAACGGCAAAAAGACCAAACCTAGCATTGCGCTGCAAAAAGACGACGTCATCGCTTATCAGATTCCTCCTGTGGAGGAACTGGAATTAACAGCAGAAAATATTCCACTGGATATTATTTATGAAGACGGCGATTTGCTGGTGGTGAATAAGCCTCAGGGTATGGTAGTCCATCCGGCGGCTGGCAACTACCATGGTACGCTGG
>CATIYQ010000024.1 GCA_949739465.1 uncultured Peptococcaceae bacterium
CTCCTGCAAAGACTTACCAAAGCGCAGCTGAGCGCCGCAACGGGCTACTTCCCGGTTCATGGCAACGCCTTCCTCCAGAAATTCGATTTTTTCCAGAGATACATAATCGGCAAATTCTTTCATCTGCTCCAGGGTGTATTTTTGGATTTCCGCCATATCGGCGCAATCGTCTACGGTAAAGGGCGTAAAAGGCGGACGGTCCACCACCACAATGTTATCGTGAGAGCCATAGGTGATGACCCGCACACAGTCCTCCTCCGTCTCCATAATGGTTTCAATATAGAGTACGTCAGTATTTCCCTTGACCCCTACCTCGATGAGAGGCAGCAATTCTTTCGCCATAGGCTCATGTTCTGGCTTCACGTCTTGGAACACATTAAGTCCATAGTCGGCGTTGCCGCCCACGATGCCTAATGCCGCGCACATTTTCAATCCCCGCTCCGAAGTGCCGGGAATACCGACGCCCAAAGCATTTTTATAAAGACCGATATCTGTTTCCATGGTTACTTTTTTGATGTTGCCTTTTACCTCACGCCTGGCAGTGGCACAATTCAGAGCAATGGCGACAGGCTCGGTGCAGCCGGTGGCAGGCTGGATGTGGCGTTTAATCTCTTCAATCAAAAAATCATATTCTTTTTTATCTGCCATGAAGATAACTCCTTTCTCTTATATAACAATTTAAGTAAAGACTGTTTCGCTTTCTTCATTATAACGAAAGTAGGGTAAAAAAAGCAATTCTTTACTGCTCTTTTCCAGAAAAAGGACTATAATAAAAAATGAGGGAACAAACGTAAAAAGAATCAGTCTAATGAGGTAAGAAGGTTTCCCCAAAATCAATCCCAAAGGAGGAGATTTTTCATGAAGAGAAAATTTTATTACTTATTCTTTTCCTTAGGTCTTTTTGCCGCGGCAGCTTTTTTATGCAGCTGCAATTCCCCGGGCAAAACCCCTGCGGCAGACTACGATGTAAAGGATAATCTCTATGTAATTGCCCGCAACAATCAATGGGGCGTCTTAAATGCCAAAGGCGAGTTTGTCATCGCGCCGCAAGAAAACTCTTTAAATATCCTGCGGGATTCTGTCACCCATGCACCCCGCTATATCCAAGCCTCAAAAATCATTCCCGGAAAGAAAGATGAAGAATACGGCGTCTATTGGGAAGACAATCAATACTTAAACGCCCTTTACGACACCAAAGGTAATCTCATTTACGACTTTGCTGAAGGCTACTTCTCCGATGTATACGGCGACTACCTCCGTATGTACCGAGATGAAAAAGAACAGCTGGTGAATATGAAAACAGGCGAAGCGCTGGATTTGGAAGACGCCAATATCAGCACCTATAACGGACTTTTCGTTATAAGCGACTATGACGAGCCGGGGATTCGGTTTTATGATACCAACATGGAGCTGGTAAAAGAACTGCCCGACTACTATTTCAACTACACCACAAAAGATGACGACAAAACCTATTTTATCGTCCAGAATGCAGAACGTCAGGCTGGACTATTAGACGAAGACTTTAACTTGGTTGTCCCCTGTCAGTATCGCTGGATTAACGATGTAAACGGCAAATTCGTACGAGCAGAGGACCAGAGCCAATGCAGCGTAATCGTTGACATTACCACAGGAGAAACCGTCCTGTCCACCGACCCCTCAGAAGACATCTATTACTACGATGGCAACCTTGCCCTGGTGGCAACCAATGACAAATACGGCAAGCGCGCCTATAATATGATTTACTTAAACGAAGACAACCGTATCGACAGCTACCCCTATCTCAGCGTCATTAACAACAGCACCTGGGGACATAAAGCCGCCGGCTTCCTAGTAAAGAATGAGGACAAAACCACCACTATTTTAGATAAAGAAGGCAACATCTTCTTAGCATTAGACGACGAATGCTGGGCTTCTTATAACGGTAACTATTTCATCATCGAGTATTATGGTGATATAGACGGCGCGCGTCCCACGGAACTATATAAACCAGACGGTACTAAGTTAGACTTACCCAAAGAATATACGTCTATCTCCTCCATGTATCACTATGAATCATTGCCTTATCTGGAAGCGCGCTACGAGGACCGTCAGGGCAACTGGAAAACGGACATTTTAGACGAAACCGGCAATCTCCTCATCGAAAACCTGCAAATCTATACCTTCTCGGATTTTGAGTCCGACTATTGCGACGGCTACCGCATCTTAGCCCGCCGCGGCTTCTCCCAAGGTATGATGGATATGGAAGGCAACTGGCTCTATGAAGAAAGTATTTTCGGGGGCTTAGGCAACGACTAACCGCCTCGAGAAAGCAAGAAAGGCGCTCCTTATGAATCATCTGAGAAAGAATTTACTGCTTTATCTGTGCTGCTTCTTTGGTTTAGGCATAGCCCTTTGCGGCTGCGGGAAACCGGATGACCTGTCAGAAGCAACCATAACCAACGCAACAGAGAACCGTCTCTACCTTTATGAAGCAAACGGTAACTATGGTATCTTAAATGCTGGGGGCGAATTTATCATCGCCCCTCAGCCCAATGAATTACAGCTCATCTGCGACCGCTACACAAACGAACCCCGCTATATCTCCATGAGAAAACCCATTGCAGGGGAAAAGGGAGAATATATGGTGGAAGAGGAAGGCTTGGGCGAGCAAGTCCACATCTACCACTGGGACAATACTTTTTTCTATGACATCTATGACGCCGAGGGCAATCTCCTCTATGAAAATCTGGAAAATACCAATTGCGAAACCATGGGCGACTACCTTATCCTGCACAAAGAAGGAGAAAACCGCCTCGCCGTCATCAACGCTAAAACCGGCGAGGAAACTGCTATGGATACGGACTGGGTCAGCTTTTGCGGCAATCTGTTCGTTTTTAGCTGGGAGTCAGAACACTGCGCCCGTGTTTACGACCGGGATATGCAGCTCCTCAAAGAAATCCCCGGCTACGTCTACTACTACAGTCTGGAACAGAATGGCGTGCGGTATCCGGTAATGATAGGTGAAAACGACCGCATGGCGCTCTTTGACGATGATTTCAATCTGCTGCTTCCCGCTGCGTACGCTTATTTTGAACAAATCAACGGAGATTTTGTCCTGGCAAATAACACCGATTATCAGAGCGTGGTAGCAAGTCTTGCCACAGGAGAATTGGTCGTGCCGCCCCAAGAAAACAGAGATATTTACTATTACGACGGTGACATGGCATTTTACCGTCTTACCGACCAATATAACAATATTACCTTTTCTCTGGTAGACTTAAGAGATGAGAGCAAGACTTGGACCGCCCCCAGCATTCAGATATTAAAGAATAACGCCATGGGCGATAAGGCGCTAGGCTTTTATATCGAAGCAGCAAACAGCGAAGCGCACATAATCAACAACCAAGGGGAAGTCGTCTTAGACTTGCCTGCCCAGAGCTGGGTAGAAGGTGTGAGTGACAATGTTATCATCGTCAAACACAACCGAGCAGAAAACCGACCGACCAAGCTCTATACTTGGGACGGTGAGGAAATCCCCCTAGAAAAAACCTATTATACCATTAAGCATTTGTATCATTTCAGTCCCATTCCCTATCTTGCCGCTTACTATGAGACGCCCCAAGGCGCAATTCAAATTGATATTTTAGACGAAGAAGGGCATATTCTCCTGGAACATTTACAGGAAAACGCCACCGGTACGGGGCTGAACTTCTTCTGCGACGGCTACCGTGTGCTGGCAAGAATTGGTTTTTCCCAAGGCATGCTGGATATGAAAGGCAACTGGATTTATAAAGAAAGTATTTTTGACAGCTTTGCTAACGAATATTAAACACAAACTAAATTTATCACAAAGAAAGAAGGAATCCACATGAACAACAAAACAAAGAAACTCACAGCACTAGCGCTCGCTTGTCTCACCGCCGCCTGCGCCTTCACCGGTTGCGGCGCAAAAGACGACAACAAAGATGACCAAAAAGAACCGGATAAAACGGCGCTCTTCACCATGGAGAGCTACCCCATTATGGACGGCTCTACGGCAAACCTGCCCTTAATGGCAGAAGTGATGGCCCGCACCTGTGATATCACCAGAGAACAAGCGGAGGAAGTAACCAGCTGCACCACTACCCCTACTGCCTGGGTACGCCTAGCCAATGGGGAAGCAGACATTTTGCTGGTCTATGAAGCAGCAGACGTAACCAAAAAAGAATTAGACGCTATCGGCACAGAGCTGGAAATCACCCCCATCGGCAGAGATGCCCTGGTCTTCATCAACAATAAGGATAACCCGGTAAGCAACTTAACCACCCAGCAATTATTAGACATCTACACCGGGAAAATCACCAACTGGAAAGAAGTGGGCGGCAACGACGTGGAGCTGATTCCTTACCAAAGAGTAGAATCCAGCGGCAGCCAATCCCTCTTTAAGAAACTCTTAATGAAAGACATCCAGCCAATGGACGC
>CATIYQ010000025.1 GCA_949739465.1 uncultured Peptococcaceae bacterium
ATGAAACAGGAAAATGCCAGTCCGTAACAGAGGGCTTTTTTCAGCGTTGATACCTGTCCGTTCCAGAGAAGGGGCAAAAGGAAGCCCAAGGGAACAAAGAGCAAAATGTTTAAGGAAAAGTTTTTCAGGAAAGGACCTGCATCATGCAGGACGTCCAGGAAGGGAATGAGATTGAGATTGGGCTCCCAGGGAAAGGGCTGACGGAAGAAGGTGAAAGCATAGGGCAGCCCTACGGTGGAAAAGACTGCCGCAAGATAAGAAGCGAATACAATCATCAGCCATTTCCGCTTTCTTGCTACCTTACGAAAGATGAGAAGGAACAGGGGCGCAAGATAAATAACGGATGGTATCATATCAATAAAAATCAAGAAAAAACGGTACATAGTGAAAACCTCCTTAAGAATATAGACGATGCGACAGGGAAAATGGGTTCAAAAAAATAAGAAAAGCAAGGCGGGGAGAAAAAATGTGCCTTGCTTTTTTTGGATGATTGGTACTCCCGGCGGGAATCGAACCCACAATTGCCCCTTAGGAGGGGGCTGTTATATCCATTTAACTACGGAAGCTTATTCATATGGGATTTATTTTACTCTTGTGTAGGGGCGGCTGTCAATGCCGCCCCTTACCGAAATCTTCTAACTAAAGTCTTCGACGCATTGTTGGATTTTCTTGCTGTCGCCCAGGAGGACGATGCTATCTTCCGTCTGAAAGGCAATGTCTGGCTCAGGGTTAATCATAATGGTATCTTGCCGCTTGATAACGATGACGGTTACTTTGTATTTGGCCCGAAGATTTAATTCTTTTAATGTCTGCCCGGCAAAATTAGCCGGCAAGGCTGTCTCTACCAGCATATAGCCGGGGGCTAACTCCATATAGTCGGTAAGACGGGTATTGAGGAGGCTGAGAGCCACCCGTTCACCCATATCGCGGACAGGATAGACGATTTTGGTAGCGCCTACCTTTTCTAGCACTTTGCCTTGCTGCTCTTCACTGGTGGTAACGATGACTGATTCTACGCCCAGTTCCTTTAAGGTGAGGGTGAGGAAGATGGTATCTGCCACACGGTCTCCAATGGAGACAATAACGGCGTCAAATTTGTCAATGCCCAGGGCTTTCAAGGCTTTTGGGTCTCGGGCGTCGGCTTGAACTACGTGTTCTAGTCGGTCGGCGAGCTCCTGGACTTTTTGATGTTTTAAGTCAATGGCGAGGACTTCCTGACCATGGGCGGCTAATGTCTCGGCAAGGGCAGTCCCAAAAGTCCCCATACCGATAACGGCATATTGTTTTTTCATATTGCGATTACCACCTTTGTGATGAATTTTGTTTTTCGCTTATCCTACGGAAATTTCCCGAATCGGATATTTGATGGTGTTATTGGGATTATCCTTATCACTGATGGCATAGAGCAGGGTCAGAAATCCCACTCTGCCAATGAACATGGAAGCGATTAAGAGCATTTTGCTAAAGCTGTTTAAATGGGGTGTAATGCCTAGGCTAAGACCTGTGGTGCTGAAGGCGGATACCGCCTCAAATAATAACGCCATAAAGGGAATACGAGGTTCGCTAATAGTCAATAGCAATGTAGTGAATAACACTAAAAATCCTGCCAGTCCAATGATGGTAAGCGCATTGGAAAGAGTTCTCCTGCCAACAGTGCGGTTTTTGTAGCGAACATCGTCCTCGCCCCGAAGGGTCGCCTTTAGCTTAAGCCAAAGAACGAAAACGGTAGTGGTCTTGATACCGCCGCCGGTAGACGCGGGAGACGCGCCGATGAACATGAAGAGAATGGCAAGAAATTGGCTGGCAGTTGCTGTTTCAGCTAAATTTACCGTACTAAAGCCTGCCGTGCGGTAGGTGACAGATTGGAAAAGGGATGTGGTAACTTTGTGGGTAAGGGGCAGTTCTCCAATGGTGGCGGGGTTTTCATACTCCAGACAGAAGAAGGTAAGAGCGCCTGTTAGCACCAGGAAAACCATGGTTTTTAAGATGATTTTGCTTTGCAGGGAAAGATTCTTTTTCATGGCAAGACGAAGGGAGCCGTATTTTTTCCGTTGTTGCCAAGCCAGGAGCAGTTGACTGTGGGTAAGAAAGCCCAATCCGCCGCTGATAATCAAAAAATACATAGTGATGTTTAGGAGGATATTTTGTTGTTGGGCATAAAGACTGTTGCCGTTGCCCAAGATGTCGAAGCCGGCATTGTTAAAAGCAGAAACAGAATGAAAAATACCGTACCATGCTGCCTGTCCGGGCGTTGTGGCAGGCAGGAAGGAGAGAAAGAGAAAAACCGCGCCGATGAGCTCAAAGGCAAGGGTAAAGAGCAGTACTCGTTTGGTCAGGTTGGTGGCGTCGGTCAGGGCGTCGTTACCAAAGGTTTCTTTGAGGAGCATACGCTGCCGCAGGGAAATGCCTTTGCGGCGGAAAGAGATGAGTCCGGTGGCAATGGTCATAAAGCCTAAGCCTCCTGCCTGAATCAGAAGAAGCATGGTTAGCTGTCCCCAGATATTAAAGGTAGCGCCTGTATCGGCAACAGATAGTCCTGTCACGCAGACGCAGGAGGTAGCGGTGAAGAGCGCGTCTAAAAAGGACATACCCTCTCCTGTGCGACTGGTAACGGATAAACACAAGCAAAGGGCACCCAGTAAGATAATGGCGGCAAAACTTGCCATAATGGTAAGACTTGGGTTTTCCACATATCTTTTTTTATAGCTGAGCTTGATTTTATTATAGACGGTTTTTTGTGAACCTAAAATCAGTTTCATAAGCTAATTCCTTATTCTATCTAAATGATAATCGGTCTAAGCAAGATATTTTAAAGTATTCGTGATTATTTACGGTTTTCCTGTCTTGCGATAAGAAATTGCCTGTGCTAAAATGAGGGTGTATTTTTATCTATTTCTTTGCAGAAAGGATGTGAAGAGCAGCATTCCTGCCGTGGCTATGGGCAGGCGGATAGAGGGGGAGCGCCCTGTATTCGGTGATTTACAGCGATGGGAAGCCGTGTTCCGGCGTGAGAGGAAGCCAATCAGCTTCGACCGACCTTCTTTGAGAACTTCGCTGTAATTTGCTGTTCTTAAAGAGACCAATCCATTGACAAAGGAGATAGGAATATGAACAATCAACAAACGAAGAAATTATGCATTGCCGCAGTTTTTTGCGCCGCGGCGGTGGCGGGCAGTTTATTTTCTTTTCCGGTGCTGGGTAGTAAGTGCGCGCCGGTGCAGCACACGGTGAATATTTTATGCGCAGTATTGCTTGGTCCCTGGTATGGGGTGGGGGTGGCTTTTGCTGCCAGCCTCATTCGTAATTTATTCGGTATCGGCAGCCTCATGGCGTTCCCCGGCAGCATGTTTGGGGCGCTTCTTTGCGGTCTGGTATATCGCTACACGAAAAATATCCCCCTGACCCTTGGTGGGGAGGTCTTTGGTACAGCGGTGCTGGGCGGCTTGTGCGCTTACCCTATGGCAGTGCTTTTCATGGGGAAAAGCGTCGGGGAGATTGCCTTTTATGCATATATGTTTCCCTTCCTGGTGTCTACAGTGGGAGGGGCTATTCTTTCTACTGTATTTATTGGCGCTCTAGAGAAGACGGGCTTGCTGGACAAGG
>CATIYQ010000026.1 GCA_949739465.1 uncultured Peptococcaceae bacterium
AACGCTCCCTGCCGCACTCAC
Organism: uncultured Peptococcaceae bacterium; assembly: GCA_949739465.1. Classification (GTDB taxonomy): domain Bacteria; phylum Bacillota; class Dehalobacteriia; order UBA4068; family JAAVYR01; genus JAAVYR01. Next base: position 22 of record CATIYQ010000026.1, read on the forward strand.
ACCGCCGTCGGCTCTCTGAAAGGTACCTGTTTTGCCTACTTACACTTTCTCTCTGGTTTATATTTTGGATTATAGTATGTTCCGTTCTGCCTGTCAAGAAAAAAATTTAGTTTGGTGGAGGCGAGGGGAGTCGAACCCCTTATGGTATAACAAATAATATTATGTTATTGCGGTTAACCTGGTATTTTATAAATATTTTGCTACCTTATAATACATAACATACTATCACAAATAAATATAAGTGTGTACTTTTGTGTGTACTTTTTCTTGAAAAAACATCAAAAACTTTTTCTCAAAAACACTTGACTTATTCACGATACCGTGATGCAATAAGACCATAGAAAGGAGGTGAACGAGTGGTTGATTTTATAAAAGAAACCTTGACCATAATCATACAGCTACTGACAATAGCTACATTGGTCAAGGCTCTCAAAAGCAAATAGAGTTAGGGGCTTCGCCCCTTCTCTATTGATATTATACATCAATCATTCTATGTTATGCAAGATAAAAACCTGAAAATCGTCCTTTTGGCATTATTCGTTCTTTGGCTTCTGGACTTTCATTTTTCCTTACTCAATATTATTTCCGGCTTTCTCTGGATAATTATTGCCGCTTTGTTATACACAAACAGTTAGGAGGGGTATTATGAAAAATCCTTTTGAAGGTCTCTATGCCCTTTCTGAGGCTGCAAAAATATGGGGCATAGATGATAGTACCTTGCGCCATGCAATTAAAAATGATAAATTTACCGAAGGCATCGACATTAAGAAATTCGGCAAGCAATGGGTCATCACCCATAAAGCCATGGAAAGAGAATATGGACAACAAAAAAAGGCAGGGGAATAATCCCTGCCTTTCGTCTTTCTATTACAAAACAATCTCCACCCGCTGCTCTTTGTCAATATAGTCCACCTTCGCCCCCAACGATTCCGCTACAAAGCGAATGGGTATCATGGTACGGTCGTTTTTCGTGAAAGGCGCAACATCCAGCTGCACCTGTTTTCCATTGACCGTCGCCGTTTTTTCCCCTATCTTCATGACAATTTTAACAGGCTCAAGAGTATTAGGCAAGATGAAAAGACCATGCCCCGACCGTCTGTCCTTCCCCGCCTCCTCACAATCCAAGCAATGAGAAGAAATAAAGTCTTTCACTTCCGCTCTGGTAGGCTTATAGCCAATTTCTTTGCAATAGCTTAGCCAACAAGCAAGCATACCTGTAATGAAGGGGGCGGCACAGCTTGTCCCGGTAAAATCAACGGCATTGCCTTTGCTGTTCAAGTGATATACGCCATGGTACCCCAAGCAGTCTAACATATCACCGCCGTTGGAATCGTTTGCAGGTCGATTAAAGGTTTCGCTATATGCCCCCACCGCAATGGTCCAATCGCTAGATGCAGGATATTTCAGGAAGTTTTCTTTACCGTCGTTACCGCTGGCTGCTATTACCGGGATATTGGTATGTTTCAACAGTTCCAAAGGCTCATTTCTGCTGTTATTTACCCCTAAGGAAACATTGACTAAGTCATAACCGTTACGAATAATATGGTCAACAATTTTCTTCCGCCCTTCATCATCTGCGCCAATATAGGTAAAGCAATCAATAATTGCACCCGGCGCAACCTCATGAAGAATTTTTGCCACTCTCACGCCATGACCGCCGTTCTTACATTCCCCCAAAGGAAATCTTGCCCAGGATTCCATAGTTTCATCAGATTGGCACTCCATATCTACAACGGCAATCTTCACGCCTTGCCCTTTATAACCCCAACTATGCCACCGGGCAATGCCACAACGAATAAACATATTTTTGTTTTCTTTTATCATTCTATACTCTCCTTTATAAAGAAAAAAGCACCTTGCGTTTGCAAAGTGCTTTTTTCAAGAAAACTAATTTACCTTAACTTAGCAAAATATCTTTTGCGTAGCTATAATCAATAACCTCTCCCAAAGCTGTTTCTTGGTAACCTTTTTCCTTGTGGGAATGATCGGAAATTTGCCCTGAACCAAAATTTTCGAATCGTACATATATTCGCTCCAAAACAGCTAATTCTTTTTCATTTAAAATATCCTTTGGTATATCACTATCAGGAATAATCAAGTGTCGTTCATATCCATTATTAAATTCAACATCAATATGAATCATTTTTTTCAACTGCATCATTCCCAACAATACATCGGAATTCTGCGGAACTGGACCATATGGCTGATGAATATATTTTATTCCCGAAATAGATATACCATTTTCCTTAAAATAAATCATATCTGAATAGTTTAGCAATTTCATCAACTTTACTTTTAATAAGCGATTGCCCCTATTCGCAAAAAACATAATCATTGCACAAAACTTTTCAAAATCAAAGGACCGAAAACCGTTTTCAATACTTGCTTCTTGGGAAAACATCAATTTCATCATATTTTCGGAACGCTTCGTTTCTGAATTATCTTCCATTCTTGTGATTGCTTCATATATCTTGGCAATTTGTTGGTCATCTAGCATAATTTCATTATTCTGCAAATAACTTTTCATATTTTCTGGTTCTCTCAAAAATAATAACAAACTATTATGCGCTTTATCCTGAATTGCCCCATTTTCATAGCGATGAACAGTCTTATCCCCCCAATTAAGCAATTTAGCAAAACTTCGTTGACTCAAGCCGTACTGTTCTCGAATTTGCTTTATTTCCTCAGGAGAAAGCAATTTGTGTCTTCTTCGATATTCGTTATATACATTTAAGAGAGTTTCATTATCCAATGTTTCATTATAAAATTCTTCCCCACAATCAACACAAACAAGAACTCGAGCATTTACTTGAATGTTTTCACCACAAACCTCATAACTTTCTACCTTGGAAACGATTTTACAATCTACTTCTCGACCACATTCTTCACAATATTTCTTCATTCTGGACACCTCCCGAAACTGGAGCAAATTCATCATCATGAAAACCTAGGCATTTAAGAACCTCTATATTGTTTTCTTTTGCTATTTTAATTTTTATATATACTGGTTCATTGACAATAATCTTTTTAAATTCCCATATCTCGCCAGGGTGAGTGAAATCATTCTTCGGTCCTTTATAATAGTCATCCACAACTAATTCCAATAATTCTTCCTTAGCATCTGCAATCGTTAACCCCTGCTTTGCCAACCATTGCATATTCTTTCTTCTTGGCACAAAATCTAGTCGTCCAACTGAAATTAAATTTTTTGCCTTTTCCAAAAAATTACATATTTCTAACACCCCTGTTTGTTGTCCCACTCCCACACCTCCCTATTTATATATTATTATACTCTTTTTTCTATGAATGTCAAATTTTTGCGGTCATATGACCACAATTTAATACGCCAGCCGAAATTTAATTCTTATTTTAAGGCAGCCAACCGCTCTAGGACCACTGCCATTTCTTCTCTGGTAATGTTATCTTTAGGGCGCGTGCCGTCCAACAATCCTTTTTCTTTCGCCCATGCCCAGGATTCCTTCGCCCAGGCGCTTACCTGTTCTTTTGCCATTTCCAAATCACCTTCCTTGTTTTTAATGCCCAGATACAACGCGGGGTTAATGGTAGACATTCTATCCGCATAGTTTTCCCGTAACTCCAAATGCAAATGGCTACCAGTGGTGTTCCCGGTGTTTCCTTCCCTGCCAATGACCTGCCCGGCTTTCACCTGCTCATTGACCTTTACGCTTCTTGTGTTCAGGTGGGCATAAATACAGGTGTAGCCGTCCGATTGGGCAATGGCAATATAGTTGCCCCAGCCGCTAGGGTCATAGCCGGAACGAATCACCGTCCCTGTC
>CATIYQ010000027.1 GCA_949739465.1 uncultured Peptococcaceae bacterium
ACTTCAAACATGGCTTTATCACGGCTGCCGATAGCCGTCGCCGTATCCGGAAGACTCAGAAGCTTTTCCATTTGCTCCACTGTGAGGATATGAGGATACCTTTTGCCCAGTTTGGGCGTTTCCAGGTTTTGTCCCACATCTTGAGCGAGAATCTCCTCTAAGGCAAGAAAACGAAAAAAACTTTTAATCGCCGTAATTTTCCGCGCTATGGTAGAGACCTGTTTACCTTCTTGAATGTGCAAAAGATACGCCATAATCAAATCTCTGTTTACCGCCTGCAAGGATATGTTATGGTTTTTCACATAAGCAAGGAAATCCGTCAAATCATATTCATAATTCACCACTGTGTTTTCGGCAAGTCCCTTCTCCACCCGAAGATAGTCCAGATAGTTTGCCAATAACCATTGATTTTTTTCTGTTTGCTGCGCTTTCATCTTATCACCGTCAGTTCTTGAGATGATAAAGAAATTCGCCGTTTTTTACCAAAGTCCTTGACTGTTTAATTTTTTATTTCGATACGTTCTTGAGGCTCGCTCATGGTTTCCAGCAAATCGTCGAGCCACATATTACTGACAAAACCGTCTTGAGGCGGCGCTGTCACCCGAATGGGTTCCCCCGGAATACCATCCTCCTTGGAGACAAATTGCGCCATAGCGCCGGCATGAGTCAATAGCAAATAAAGAAATGGCACCACCACCCCTAACAACACTGCCACCAAAGCAATGCGAGCAAGGGTATGAATCTTACTTTTTGGTTTGGTTAATGTAATAAAAATCATTTTTTCACTCCTTTTTCCCTATTTCATCTGCATCAATCTGCAAACAGCGTCACAAAATAAGGCGCTGCAAAACCCTGTATCACAGCAGCCCCTAACCCTAGCAAAAGAAGAAATCCGTAACCGACCATAAAACGCAAGGATTTTCCTAAAATCAGTCGACCTTCCCAACGCCCCAAAAGCACTGATAGCGAAAAATCAGCGCTCCACGCCGTTGCCAGGAGAATCATAGGAATCAGCAAAAGATTTTGCGGAAAAACTGCCAAAAAGAACCAGAGGAACCCCGACCAACCATATTTCACAATCATCATGGACATGGTAGCTCCTAAAAGATAGCCACGATAAGCCGCTAAAAATAACACGCCAGGAAAGCCCAAAATGGCAATACCACAAAGAAAACTTAATAATAAAAACCGCGCATTGGAGGAAAAGGCTTCCATGGTTTCCAAACGACTGTCTAACGCTAGGGTAGCGCGTCCTGTCATAAACCGTTCAATGGTGGTTTCCAAGTCCGTAAAAATTTTTTCAGGCAGATAACCGCCTCCGCCCACAGCACCTAAGACCAAAGCCCCCAAAAACAAAACAGTCACCAAAAGATAAAAAACCAAATGGGCGTGGAAATGCTTGATTAAAAAATCTCGAGATAGAATTTCCCTTTCCCCCTTCCTACATGAGTTCATCTATTACTATGCATTGGTAATTCGTTGTATGAATTTTTGAGAAAAAGAAATTTTATTTAATTATTGGTAAGTCTGGCGGATTTTTACCAGGATAGAATGATTGTCCCGGGTTATATTAAAACCAATAAAAAAACGGGAGGAAAAACCATGGTTATCAGGGAAAAAACAAAAAAAACCATTTTAAAATTTTGGTTTCTTTCTATTGTATTATGTTGTTCTTTTAACATTTTAAATAGTCAATATTTATTATTGCCGGATAAAATTCAAATCCTAGCAGGACAAGAAATGTCTGCCCTGCATAGGATGAATTCTTTTACAGATAAATATGCCACGGTTAGTTGGCAAAAGGAAAGCACTGCCATTGGAGAAATGGTAGCAGATTTCCAGCCCGGTGAGGACCGTCTGGAGCCGGGAACCTATCAAGTCCAATATTCTCTTTTTGATACCATCCCTTTAAAAACCGTAGAAGTGGACGTTGTCGCACCCTTGCGAGTGCTTTCCGGCGGACAATCCGTAGGCGTGCTGCTGCAAACCAGAGGCGTCACCGTTGTGGGATATTCCCCTGTCATCAATGCCGACGGCAGCGTATATTATCCCGCCAAAGAGGCAGGTTTGAATTTGGGCGACTTCATCACCAAAATCAATGGCATCGAAGTGATAGACGATTACCAGGTGGCAGATATTATCAATGAATACGGCGCAAACGGCGATATCCTTACCTTTACCGTCAAACGAGAAGACGGTTTAGTAGATATCCCTGTCCAGCCAGGTTATTGCTATGACACAGGAAGTTACCGCATTGGTCTTTATGTACGGGATAACGCCGCAGGCGTTGGTACAATGACTTTCTATGAGCCAATCAGCGGCAAATACGGCGCACTGGGACATATGATTGCCGATTTAGAGGGAAAAAGTGAACAAGGTGAAAATAAAGGGATTATTATCGAATCAGAAATCCAAGGTGTAAAACCGGGACAAAAAGGTGTTCCCGGTGAAAAAATCGGCGTTTTTGTCGGCGGTGGTTGGCAGGGAACCATAGAAAAAAATTGCGAATTAGGCGTTTTCGGGGTTATTGAAGAACCTCTTCGCAATGACATTTACCCGGAACTATTGCCGGTAGCTCTTCCCGATACCGTCCATGAAGGTCCGGCAGAAATCATTACCGTACTGGAAGGAAATGAAATGGAAACCTTTTCGGTGGAAATCGAAAAAGTCATGTTACAACAAAAACCCAGTGGTAAGGGACTGATTGTCAAAGTAACGGACCCGGAATTATTGGAGAAAACAGGCGGTATCGTTCAGGGCATGAGCGGCAGCCCAATTATCCAGGACGGTTACCTGGTAGGCGCCGTTACCCACGTCTTTATCAATGACCCGACAAAGGGCTATGGCTGTCTTGCCCAATGGATGATTGAGGAAGCAGAAATTTATGAAAAAATCAGTTAGGCATTTTCGAATGTCAGTATTTGTCGAATCCAAAACAGCTGCTAAACCGGGCTCTTATGTCGATATCTGTCGTAAATTAGTGGATATTTATGCCCCCTTTTTTGAAGGATATGTTTTTATACCGTCGAAATAAATTCGTGCGAAAGAAAGATTTTAATTTTTACAAAAGGTGGGAAAGAAATGCACGAAAATGTAATCAATTTGTTAATTGTTGATGACAGCAAGAAATTTTGTGATGTTTTGGAGGAGTTTTTCTCGGAACAAGAGGAATTTCACATTTGCTCTATTGCCAATAACGGTTTGGAAGCGTTAGAAGCCATAGACAGAGAGATTCCCGATGTAATTATTTTAGACCTGATTATGCCCTACTTAGACGGTATTGGTGTTTTAGAAAAAATCAACGCTATGAATCTGGCAGAACGTCCTCAAATCATTATTCTCACTGCATTGGGACAAGAAACCATGACCCAAAAAGCAGTAGAATTAGGCGCCAATTACTACATTTTAAAACCCTTTGACTTGCCAATCCTGGCATCCCGCATCAAACAACTTTATGAAGGTATTCCTGAGGACAACAAAGTTTCAACAAAAACCAAAGACTTAAGTGTAGAAGTAACAAAAATCATTCATCAAATGGGTGTCCCCGCCCATGTAAAAGGATATCAATATTTAAGAGACGCTATCCTCTTGGTGGCTGACGAAGTAAATCTTATCGGCGCTGTCACCAAAGAGCTTTACCCAATGGTCGCAGAAAAGTATGATACCACTGCCAGCCGTGTAGAAAGAGCCATTCGTCACGCCATAGAACTTGCCTGGGATAGAGGCAACGTTGACTTAATGAACAAATATTTTGGTTATACCATCAATGTAGAAAGAGGAAAACCAACCAATTCCGAATTTATCGCCATGGTAGCAGATAAAGTCAGAATGGGAGAAAAACTGGCATAACATTTTATAATCAAAAATAGATATCCCCACAAGGATATCTATTTTTATTTTTTTTTGCTGTTTTTGGGCTTTTCATCCTGTGCCAAAAGAAAATCTACAAAGCTCTCTGCTATTTTTCTATCCTGAGGAGAAAGACCGTTTATCTTTTCACGAAACGCGTCGGAATGACGATTCCCCACAATGGCGTCAATAGACATATGATACGTCTCAGACAATTTTTTTAACGTTTCAATATCAGGCTCCGCTCGTCCTAACTCATAATTGGACAATGTCCGATAGTTTAAGTTCAAGAGACGCCCCAACTGCATTTGCGTCAAATCAAACTGCTCTCTTATTTCCTTTAAGCGTTTCCCCAATGCATTACTCATAGAAATCAATCCCCAACTGTTATTCTGTTTTCTATTCTAAAATAAATCGCTGTGAAAAAGTGCTTTAGTAGTAATTTTATAGAATTTATTGCAAAAATTAGGAAATAATGTTATGATGTAAAAAAGCAACGTTACCTCTACCTTAATTAAGATGGAACAGAAAGCGGGATTTATGCATGACGGAAAATAAGAAAATCTGGCAGGAGCAAGGTTGGTTTTGGCTATTGTTGTTGCTTTTCAT
>CATIYQ010000028.1 GCA_949739465.1 uncultured Peptococcaceae bacterium
ACTATTATGTGCTTGTAGCTCAGTTGGATAGAGCGCATGGCTACGAACCATGAGGTCGGGGGTTCGAATCCCTCCAGGCACACCAAAAACTCTGAGGGTTTTCCTCAGAGTTTTTTTCTATTATTTTTGAAAGAGAAAAGAGCGAGAAGAACCATGAAAAAATTATTAGTGGTAGTAGATATGCAAAATGATTTCGTAGACGGCGCCTTAGGCACGACGGCAGCCCAAGCTATCGTTCCGGCAGTGGCAGAAAAAATTGCCGCCGCCACGCAAACAGGAACGGTTGTCGTCTTCACCCGAGACACCCATAGGACCGATTACCTTGACACAAAAGAAGGACGAATGCTCCCTGTCCCCCACTGTATTCGCGATACAGAAGGCTGGCAGATTATTCCCCAACTGGAAGAATACGCCATAGGTAGAAAAATCTTTGATAAGCCTACCTTTGGCAGTCTGGATTTGATGATATATGCCCAACAGGAACAATTTGACCATATCGAAATCATCGGGCTTTGCACAGATATTTGCGTCATCTCTAATACCATGCTCTTAAAGGCAGCTTTGCCAGAAGCGGAAATCATCGTTGACAGCCGCTGCTGCGCCGGAGTCACACCCCAGAGCCATGCCAATGCTCTTGCTGCTATGAAAATGTGCCACATTCAAATTACAGAATCATAAAAAAGACAACCGAGCAATCGGTTGTCTTTTTTGCTAATAAACTACCTGGCTACTCACCTTTTATCAGACCATCCAAATGGGCGCAAAGTTTATTGTTAATAGCAAAGAGGACTTCCTTTTCCTCCGAAGAAAGCACATGGCAGATTTCTTCCACATAGACCTTGGCAACTGCCAGCGTTTCCTCTAATACGCCTCGCCCCTCCGATGTGATTTTCAGCTCAATGGTGCGTTTGTCTGTGGGACTATAAGCTTTCTTGATAAGCCCCCGTTTCTCCAAATCATCGGTCATAGCCGTAACAGCCCCCGGCGTGATGCAGAGCCGTTCTGCCAATTCCTTTTGATTCAAAAGAGGAGTCCGCTCCAGCTCAACCAGAGCGTGAACCCGATTGGTGCCGATATAGTCCCGATACCGCTTGTGCCAATAGGTATGAGTTTTACTGAAGAATTGCTCATAGCTATGAATCAGGGCAAAAACGTCAAATTCCCCGGCGGTCCCGCCGTTCTTATCTGACATAGTGGGCGCCGCCGTCTACCAAGATGGTCTGCCCCGTCACGTAGTCCGCCTCATGAGACGCCAACCATGCGGCTACCTCGCCGATGTCGTCCTTACAATCCCCTACCCGACGGAGCGGAATACGGCTGATAGTTTTGTTATATTCTTCGGGGAAATTCTGAGACCAAGCCACCATACCGGGAGAGTTGGCAAAGGGACAAAGAATATTCACATTGATGTTATATACGCCCCATTCAGTGGCGGCAACTTTGGTAATAGCGCCGATGGCTTCTTTGGCTGCGGCATATGCCCCTTGATAAGCATGACCTAAAATGCTGCTGTTAGAGCCGAAGTTAATGATTTTCCCCGCTTTCTTTTCTTTGAAAATGGGGAACACTGCCTGCATAAAGTAATAAGTACCCCAGAACCCAGTGTTAAAGGAAAGGGCAAAATCATCTTCTGTCAAGGTTTCAAAAGGTTTCTGCTTGGACGCATGAGCGTTATTGACCATGATATCCACCGTGCCAAAGGTTTCTACCGTTTTATCCACGACTTGTTGAATTTGGTCTCTTTGACTAATGTCGCAGCCTAGGCCGATGGCCTCTCCTCCCTTTGCCACGATTTCAGCAGCGGTTTTTTCCGCCCCTTCTTCGTTAATATCTAAGATGACAACTTTTGCGCCATGACCTGCCATGGCTTCCGCTACCCCTTTGCCTACCCCTTGGGCAGAGCCGGAGATGATTGCCACTTTACCGTCTAATTTCCCCATAAAAATGCCTCCTATCCATTGATTTATCATATGATGATATAAATAGTTTAATGCTAAACTATATAGGTGTCAATGGGGATTTCTGATGTATTTTGTATATTTAAAAGAGACTGCAAGTTTTTTTTGCAGTCTCTTTTTCTTTCGGCAAATGTCTTTTTCACTGTAAGAAGTTCTCGGTAACGCCCCCAGAAGTTTGCGGGGATGTGCAATCTGTTTGTCGCGGGGAATGCAAGCCTATGGCGAGGCTGCCAGGTTAAGACAACCAGATTGCATTTTGCTTCTTTTTCTAAAAGAAGAAAGAGAAAATTCCCAAGGTGATTGTATTGTAGTTTAGAGCTGTAAAAATCACAGTCTCTTTTTGTCATAACGGCAAGGTTATTGATTGACCTCTGGATTATCCGTTCGACCTAACAGGTAATCCACCGAACAACCCAGATAGTCGGCGATTTTAGCAAGATTGATAGAAGAAATTCCGGAAGTTGGGTTCTTCTCCCATTTGCTAAATAGGCTTTCGGATATTCCCGTTTCCTTTGCCAATCGATAAGCAGAAATATTTCTCTGTTTGATAATTCTCAAAATAATTTGTGAATGCTCCATAAAATATCCTCTCAAAAAACATTGAACAAATTCATGTAATACTATTGACTACTTGATTACATTCATGTATTATATAAGTGAAATAAGACATCATCGCTTATTCCTATAACAATATAGATATATCCATCTTATACTATGGGAAACTTTTTTGTCAACTATCAAGCGACAGACAAGGAGGCTCATCTTATGAAATGCGAAAGAATCAGAGAATTGCGAGAAGACGGTGATTATTCCCAGAAACAAATTGCCGATTATCTTCACGTACACCAAACAACTTATTCCAATTACGAATTAAACCGATGTAGTATTCCTATCCCCGTTTTAAGTAAGTTAGCGGATTTTTATGGAGTAAGCGTCAATTATTTGTTGGGACGAACTGACAAAAAATTGCTTTACGAACAAGAAAAGATTTTGCGCCAAAGGAATCAACTTTAGTTGCGAAATAAAAAAAGAGAGACTGTTTTCTCAGTCTCTCTTTTCTTTTGTCAGATTTTATTTGGTTTTTGGCCCTGCCGCGATGATTTCCGGCGCGACGCCTTTTAATGTCTTGAAGTTTTCTACAAAGAGAGCGGCAAGAGCATAAGCTGCTTCGTCATAAGCGGCTTTATCGTCCCAAGTGTTTCTTGGGTTCAAGATGTCTGCCGGTACATCAGGACAGCTGGTTGGCATAGCCAAACCAAATACTTCGTCTTTAACAAATTCGATGTTGTCAAAGGCGCCGGTGAGAGCCGCTGTTACCATAGACCGTGTATATTTTAATGGGATACGATGACCAACGCCGTAAGGACCGCCGGTCCAACCGGTATTGATTAAGTATACTTTCGTGCCGTATTTTTCGATGTTCTTTTTCAGAATATCAGCATAAACCCCGGCAGGACGAACCAAGAAAGGAGAGCCAAAGCCTGCGGAGAAAGTAGCTTGGGATTCGGTAATACCCCGTTCCAAACCTGCCATTTTACTAGTGTAGCCGGAGAGATAGTGATAGCATGCTTGGTTAATATCTAAGCGAGAGATTGGAGGCAATACGCCGCGGGAGTCTGCCGCCAAGAAGAAAATGGCGTTCGGCTGGGTGCCTTTGCCGGACATAACAGCGCCCGGAATGTATTCGATAGGATAAGC
>CATIYQ010000029.1 GCA_949739465.1 uncultured Peptococcaceae bacterium
GGCTTGTCTGCGGTAGCTCACTGCCACGGCTGCAAGAAAAGCAGTAGCAAAGGGAAAAAGCCCGCCCAAAAGCTGGGCGCGGCTCATCAAAAAGCCCATGACAGAAAGAACGACTAACTGCTGCATCCCCAAAGAAATGCCCCATACCCCGGGAAGAGAAATGCCCACTTTTTCCTCTTTAAGCATATCTTCCTCCTCTTGTCTGCGATAAGGATGAATCTGAGGATTTGTCGACATGAAACCACCGCCTTACAAAAAATGCTTGTCCAAAATGACTGTTTCTTTTTACAGTTTCTTTTTTACATTTTTCATTATACGGCAGAGCCTGGGGAGAAATATGTCTCTTCCTTGGAGCGTTTCAGAAAACTTTCCGACCAAATCCGCCCCACCTGTTTTTTCTGACGAAGGCTGTCAATCACGCAAAAAAAAGGCGTTCCTACCTAGGAACGCCTTTTATAACGCTGTTTTTCTTATTTTATTGCTTATACAATCCCTTGGGCCATCATTGCTTTGGCTACCTTTTCAAAGCCGGCGATATTTGCCCCGGCAATGAGGTCGTCGCCCAATCCGTATTCATGAGCAGCGTCTAAGGAACTCTTGAAGATATTGACCATAATACCTTTTAATTTGGCGTCTACTTCTTCCGCAGTCCAACTGTAACGCATGGAATTTTGGCTCATTTCCAAGCCGGATACAGCAACGCCGCCGGCATTCACTGCTTTAGATGGCGCAACCACAACACCGTTTTCTTTGAGGAAAGCAATGGCTTCATTTGTCGTTGGCATATTGGATACTTCGACATAATATTTCACACCGTTGGCTACCATTTGTTTTGCTTCCGCCATATCAACTTCATTTTGGGTAGCACAAGGCATCATAATGTCTGCTTTCACGCCCCATGGTTTTTCGCCCGGGTAGAACGGCACGCCGAATTTGTCGGCATAGTCTTGGACTTTATTGCGGCAGGACGCACGCATTTCCAAGAGATAATTTACTTTTTCATCGGTGCTGATACCGTCTTTATCATAAACATAGCCGTCAGGACCGGAAATGGTCACCACTTTACCGCCTAATTCGTTGACTTTCTTAATGGTACCCCAAGCAACGTTACCAAAACCGGACACAGCAAAGGTTTTGCCTTTGATGCTGTCGCCAAAATATTCTAACATTTCCACGGTGTAATAAACTGCGCCATAGCCGGTAGCTTCCGGACGAATGAGAGAGCCGCCGTATGTTAAATCCTTCCCGGTCAGCACCCCTTCATATTGTTTGGTAATCCGTTTGTATTGACCATAGAGGAAGCCGATTTCTCTGCCGCCAACGCCAATATCCCCAGCAGGAACGTCTACATTCGGACCGATATGACGATACAACTCTGTCATAAAGCTTTGACAGAACGCCATAACTTCCCGGTCGGATTTGCCTTCGGGGTTAAAGTCGGAACCGCCTTTGCCGCCGCCGATAGGAAGTCCGGTCAAGCTGTTTTTGAAGGTTTGTTCAAAGCCTAAGAATTTGATAATCCCTAAGTTTACAGAGGGGTGGAAACGAAGACCGCCTTTGTAAGGTCCGATGGCGCTGTTAAACTGTACGCGGAAACCTCTGTTTACCTGTACCTTGCCGTTATCGTCTACCCAAGGCACACGGAAACTGATCACCCGTTCCGGCTCAACAATCCGTTCCAAAATGCCCGCTTTTTCATATTCGGGTCTTTTGGCCAACAATACTTCCAACGTACCCAATACTTCGGTCACTGTTTGGTGAAATTCTTTTTCATTTGGGTCTCTTTGTTTTACTTTTTGGATAATCTCGTTTACATATGACATAACATTGCCCCTTTCTCATCTCTTGCAATCTATTGCAACATCAATACAAATAACAATTTGCTTCTGGCAATATTATAGGGGATAAAAAAACATTTGGCAAGAAAAAATAATGAAAAATTTTGAACATTTAAATATTTTTCATCGAAAGAACCAGCTTAACCCGATAAAATTCCTCATGTTTGTATAATGTATTTTTAATACATTATCTTTCGCCGTCAACACTGACGAAAATCCCTTTGAAAAATCATTGTGTTTTGAGGGCCTAAATTTCTGCTAAAATGGGTATAGTGAAAGAATGTTCGTGGTAAAAAGAAAAAGCGTTTCAGCGAGAGCTGAGACGCTTTTTTTTGTGGGGAAAAGGAGGGGTGAGAAGTATAGACCTATCGCCATGAGGCGCGTACCCGATTGGGTAGGCGTTTTTCTTTTGCAATCAATTAGAACAAATAAATATTTTATGGCAATGGAGGCTGAAAACAATGTTAGGATTTGTACGTGCAAAAGATATGTTGGAATTTATTAAACCATACGATTATGAACGGGCGTTAAAGCATAACTTAGTGCCTTGGATGGAAAACGACCTGTGGGATTGGGTGCGGTCTGACCGTTACTTTGACGGAACATATATCCGCAATCTGGTGGAAGAAGGAGACCGTGACTCTGCAAGTATTACGAAGCGGAAAGAGATATTAGCCAAGGATTATTTCAGCGTGAACCCGGAGGAGTATTGGCGGTTCTTAACAGAGAAGCGGATTATCTCTCTGCCGAAATTTTGGCAAGATGAATACCGCCTGACTTTGTCGAGAGCTGTCGAATTATTAACCCCTGTCCGCCCGCCCGGTGGTATTGTCTTTGGGCTGGGAAACTCATATAATAATGAAAGATACCAAAGAGCCATGAAGCTGCTCCAAGAGAAGCTGGGCGGCGAACCGAACGGCGTCTATGACGAAGACATGGCGGAATGGCTCTATATCAAGGGGAGTCGTATCGTACCCAAAGGAGAGGGGTACTTGGTCCATGAAGCGGACCCCGACTATCTCTTCAAACGATGGAAGCCCATGGTCTTAGGGGTGGACAGGCTGTTATGGCGGCTATTCGGCATGAACCCTGACGACCTAAGACCTGACGGTATTGGTGGAGAATTTACTGAAGAAGATAGTGTTTTAGGAGCAGTATCCAAGGCTGCCGGTTATGCGGGTGCGCCTTTTGATGCCATGGAAAGAACTGCAACAGAGGGGTATCTGAATCCGGTGCTGCCTACAGCGGAACTGGTAGGGGACGCGAAAGGAACAGCAAAAACTTTCACCAAAACCCTGGACGGCGTAGATATCGCCTTCTCTATGAGTGAGCCGCTGGTAAGGGACTTAGCGAATGGTACTGTCTCTATGGACACCCTGGAAGACATTGTGGTGGAAGGTGTAAAGACCTCAACCTCACAAGTGTTGGGTGACGTAGCAGTTAGTGTTACGCTGAAACTGGTTTTAAAAGCTCATCCTATTGGACTCGCCTATTATGCTGCTGCTACTATTTTAAATGTTGCTTATGGTATTGCATTAGACGAACTCTTGGATATTATTATAGACTATCTCCAAACGGACTTCTTAGACGATGCTACGCACTTTGATGAGTGGCAGCAAGCTTTCCATGAGAGAGACTTGAAAGCCGGTATCCGTATGGACTAAAGTTTGTTAAGAAAGAAAAAGGTGTGAGAACATTGGCTGGATATACAAAATGGCTGGATGAAGACCCTGAACTGATGAAACAAATTCCTTCGGAGGAGGAACGGGTTGCTTGTATTTGGGTGCGTTATATAAGAAATACCCCTTTTAGTATATTGTTAGGTTTTGTAACCTTTGTGTTAGTTTCTCTTTTTTGGACAGGACGCCATGGTCCCTTTTTGGATTGGGGAAGGGGGTGGAGAATTGCCACTCTTATTTGTTTCCTGCTATTCATGCTATGGGCAGCGTTCTCAGGAGACTACGATAAAGCTCATGTGGACATTTACCCCAATATGTTTGTATGGTATGACTATGACCAATATAGCAAAAAGGCTCGCCCCAGCCAGTTCTATTATTGGGCAGATATTGTGCAATACAATGCAGCAGAGCCTTATATTTGGCTGGAATCCAAAGATACTGACCCGGTTCGTATTTGGGGAGATATGGCAAAGCTACGCCCCTACTTTGAGCAGTATGCGCCTCATGCCGAGGTTGTAAGGTTTGATATGCATCGCTATTTTGACAAGCAACTGGACAAGTATAATGCAGAGAAAAAAGCCGCTAGAAAGGCTGCCAAAAAGCAGGATAAAGATACCTGATAAAAAAACGAAAACCATCTATAACGCAAAAAAGGACCTGCCTCAAGCGTGTGAAACAGGTCCTTTTTTATTTGGTGACGCGTATGGGATTCGAACCCATGGATGCCAGCGTGAAAGGCTGGTGAGTTAAGCCACTTCTCCAACGCGCCATATATGGTAGCGGTGAGTGGATTTGAACCACTGACACCCCGGGTATGAACCGAGTGCTCTGACCACTGAGCTACACCGCCATATTTCGCATGCCATATTATTATGCCCTATCCCCTATGAAAAGTCAATAGCAAAAAATAAATTTCCTGACAAGCAGGAAATTTATTTTTATTTATACAACATCATTTTACCACCCACAGCAAGA
>CATIYQ010000030.1 GCA_949739465.1 uncultured Peptococcaceae bacterium
AACATCGTTTAAGCCTACTCGTTCCAGGGGTACGGGACAGCATTCGCCTAAGACTTCCGCCACTGCGCCGCCTAAGCCGCCCATGATGTTGTGTTCCTCCGCTGTAACCACACAACCGCACCCCGCCGCCAGAGAATAGACCAGCTGTCGGTCAATAGGCTTCATGCTTGCCATGTCGCAGACCGTAGCGGCAATGCCTTCCGCCGCCAAGAGCTCCGCCGCCTCTAAAGCTACCGCCGTCATTAAGCCGCAGCTAATAATAGCAACATCTTTTCCCTCTTGGAGGATTTTCCCTTTGCCGATGGTGAAGGATTCCCCTTCTTCATAAACAGTGGGCACAGCCAGCCGCCCCAGCCGCAGGTAGACAGGTCCGTCATAGTCAAGAGCCGCTTTTAAGGCAGCTTTGGTTTGGGGACCGTCAGCAGGTACCAGGACTGTCATATTAGGCAACGCCCGCATAATCGCAATGTCTTCGATGGCTTGGTGAGAGCCGCCGTCTTCCCCTACCGTTACCCCCGCATGGGTCGCCGCGATAACCACCGGCAGTTTGGGATAAGCGATGCTGTTGCGGATTTGCTCAAAAGCACGCCCCGTGGCAAAGACTGCAAAGCTGCTGACAACGGGGCGTTTCCCAGCTGCAGCCAGTCCCGCCGCCACGCCTAACATATTCTGCTCCGCAATGCCCGCGTTAAAGAACCGCTCCGGGCATACCTTCTGAAAATCTGCTGTTTTGGTAGATTTAGAAAGGTCTGCGTCTAAGACAACGATTTGTTTGTTTTCCTGTCCCAGGGCTGCCAAAGCTTTGCCATAAGCGTCTCTGGTCGCTTGTTTTTCTGTCATCATCATCACCCTCCCTTTCCTTATACCAATTCCGCTAAAGCGCGGTCTTTTTCATCCGGTTTCGGAGCTGCACCATGCCAGCCCGCTTGATTTTCCATGAAGGAGACCCCCTTGCCTTTGACAGTATGCGCCACAATCATGGTCGGTTTGCCTTTTACCGTTTTCGCTTCCTCTAAAGCACCAAAGATTTCTTCTATATGATGTCCGTCGATTTCGATGACATGCCAGCCGAATGCCCGCCATTTATCAGCAATAGGATTAGGCGACATAACGTCGTCGATGTTGCCGTCGATTTGCAAGCCGTTGTTATCGACAAAAGCGCAAAGGTTGTCCAACTGATAGTGAGCCGCAAACATTGCCGCTTCCCATACTTGTCCTTCCTCCAGCTCGCCGTCACCGAGGACAGCATATACCCGATATGGCGCGCTATCCATTTTCCCTGCCAGCGCCATACCGCTCGCCATAGAAAGCCCCTGTCCTAAAGACCCGGTAGATACGTCTACCCCCGGCAGTTTTTTCATATCCGGGTGTCCCTGCAAGTGGCTGCCCAGCTTCCGCAAGGTGAAGACGTCTTCTTTCGGAAAAAAGCCTTTTAACGCCAGCACACTGTAAAGCGCCGGAGCAGCGTGCCCCTTGCAAAGGACAAAACGGTCTCTATCTGCCATTTTCGGCGCGCTGGGGTCAACATTCATTTCGTGGAAAAAGAGCGACGCCATAATATCCGTCGCCGAGAGAGAGCCGCCAGGATGTCCCGAGCCTGACTCCGTCAGCATTTCGATAATCATTCGCCGCATTTCCAGGGCTTTTGCCGCCACTTCCGCGGCCGTAAGATGTTCCCGTTTACATTCCGCCATGATAACAATTTCCTCCCTTAATATCCCTGTTTTTATTTTACCGATTTATTCCTTTTTATAAGCAAATCCCTCGCCCAATACCTCCGCTGCATTGGCAACAATGATGAAGGCTTTGGGGTCTACCTGGTAAATCTCCTTTTTCAAAAGGGAAATCTCGCTCTGCGCCACCACGCATAGGAGCGCTTGCCGCTCTTTTCCCGTATACACACCCGTGCTGGGAAAGGCGGTCAGTCCTCGGTTGATGCCTTGAGGCAGCGTCTGACTTAGCTTTTCATAAGAGTCAGAGATAACCAATACTGCCTTGGAATGGCTAACCCCCTCCTGCACTAAATCCAGCACATGAGAAGTAGCGTACGCCCCTACCAAGCCGTAAAGAGCCAGCTCCACATCAAAAACAAACCCCGCCCAAAGAATAACGATACCATCTACCACCAGCAAAATCATGCCGCTGCTGTAACGGGAATATTTGTAAATGAGCATGGTAAGCAAATCCGAACCGCCGGTGGTACAACCTGCCCGAAAGACCAGCCCCAAGCCGGCGCCTACCAGCACGCCGCCGTAAATAGCCGCCAACAGCCCGTCGGTAATGAGCGCCCCCTCCGCCCAATAAAGAGCTTCCAAGTCCGTAAAAACCGATAAAAGCACCGTCCCTGCCAAAGATTTCACAATCGAGCCAACGCCTAAAAAACGCCAGCAAAGAAGAAACAGCGGTACATTGAGGAGCATCATGCCCACGCCCACCGGCAACTGATAGAGATAATAAAGAATGGTGGCAAGCCCGCTAACGCCGCCGGTAGAGATTTTATTGGGGACTAAGAAAACGTGCAGCCCCAAGGACATGATAAAACATCCCGCCACCAGCAAAACGCTGTCTTTTAACAATGTTTCCCTTTTTAAGCCCATTCCCTTCAATACGCCGCCCCCCTGTTTTTCGTCCTATGATGTATGTATGCCCCAAAGCAATCAAGGGTTAATCTCTGGGACGGAATTGATAGAGATAGGCGGAGATAAAAGCGTCCAAATCCCCGTCCATGACAGGGTCGATATTGCCCGCTTCCACCCCGGTACGGTGGTCTTTTATCATGCGATACGGCTGAAACACATAGGAACGAATCTGACTGCCCCAGCCGATTTCCTGTTGGTCGCCGCGGAGAGAAGAAAGCTCCGCCTCCTGTTCCTCGATTTTCTTTTCCAAGAGCCTCGCTTGCAGCATTTTCATAGCCTTTTCTCGGTTGGCATGCTGAGAACGCTCCTCTTGGCACTGGGTAATAATCCCCGTGGGCAAGTGAGTGATACGCACTGCCGAGTCTGTCTTATTGACATGTTGCCCACCAGCCCCGCCAGAACGATAGGTATCCACTTTCAACTCATCAGGGGAAATTTCGATTTCATTGTCTTGTTCTACTTGAGGCATCACATCTACCGAGGCGAAGGAGGTGTGTCTGCGGCTGTTGGCGTCAAAGGGAGAGATACGCACCAGACGGTGTACGCCTTTTTCCCCTTTTAAGTAACCGTAAGCGTTTTCTCCTTCTACAGAAACGGTCACACTTTTGATGCCCGCTTCATCACCGTCCAGATAATCCAGAACGCTGACGCGATAGCCCTTCCGTTCACAATAACGGGTATACATACGATAGAGCATTTCTACCCAATCCTGGGCTTCCACACCGCCTGCCCCTGCATGGAGAGACATAATCGCGTTGTGGCTGTCATAAGGACCAGAGAGCAACATTTCCAGCTGCGCCTGCCCATAGAGGTTTTCCAATTCTTTGAGATTTCTCTCAATTTCCCCACAAAAGGACTGGTCGTCTTCTAACATAGCCAGCTCCCACAAATCAACAGTTTCCTGACAAAGATTTGCGATTTCCAGGAAACCTGCCACTTTGTTTTTCAAGCGGTTGGACTTTTGCAGCACGGTTTGGGCCGCCTCTTTGTCCTGCCAAAAATCAGGGTCGTTGATTTCTTTTTCCAGAGCGTCTATTTCCTGCCGTTTGCCGTCAATGTCAAAGAGACACCTGCAATTCTTTGATTTTCTCCTGCCACTGTCCCATTTCACCTTTGAAGTCTTCTAACAAATTTGTCACCTCTATTTATCTTGTCCGCAACATTTTTTATATTTTTTACCGCTACCGCAAGGGCAAGGGTCGTTTCTGCCGACCACTTGGTCGCTTTTGACCACCGGTTTTTTCTGAGTCGGTTCGCTGCTGCCGCCCGACGCTTGGGTTACCACTACCGCCCGCTCTTTAGGCGCTTCCTCCACTTCTACACGGAATAAATATTCCACCACTTCTTTTTGGATATCGTCAATCATCTGCTGGAACATATCGTATGCTTCAAATTTATATTCCATGAGAGGGTCTTTTTGCCCGTAGCCTCGCAGCCCGATACCTGTTCGCAGCTGGTCCATGGCGTCTAAGTGGTCCATCCACTTGGTATCTACCACCCGAAGAATGATACGCCGCTCCAGCTCCCGCATGGTTTCACTGGAGAGCCGCTCTTCTTTTGCTGCATAGAATGCGTGGGCGCGAGTTTTGAATAAATCTACCACTTCTTCAGCAGATAGGGTTACCAGCTCTTCGTCCTCCGGCATATTTTCCGGCAAGAAAACGCGGCAATCCTCCCGCATTTGCGCCAAATCCCATTCTTCAGGATATTTGCTAACCACAGAATACTGCCCCACTGTTTTTTCCACCACGTCGTCTATCATGCCGGAAACCCGCTCTGCCAAATCCTCTCCGCCCAATACTTCATGGCGTTGGGCATAGATGATTTCCCGCTGTTGATTCATAACGTCGTCATAAGACAATACA
>CATIYQ010000031.1 GCA_949739465.1 uncultured Peptococcaceae bacterium
CCCCGATATTTAGAGCCTGCTACCATAGCGGACAGGTCAAGAGCCACCACCCGTTTGCCGATTAAGTTTTCCGGTACTTTGCCGTCAACGATTTTTTGCGCTAACCCTTCGGCAATGGCAGTTTTCCCAACCCCCGGCTCCCCGATAAGCACAGGATTGTTTTTCGTCCTTCTACTGAGGATTTGCAATACCCGCTCGATTTCTTCGTCTCTGCCGATGACAGGGTCGATTTTCCCCGCTTTGCAGGCAGCCGTCAAATCCCTGCTAAAGCCGTCTAAGACAGGGGTTTTACTATTAGCGTCTTTTCCACCATGGAAGGAAGTCTTTCCTGCTACCGGATTGCCTCCGGCAAAGGCGGCTTCTTCCGACTGGTTATGGGGCATTTCCTGCCCTACGATTTGACCTAAGATTTGCCATAAGACTTCTTTGGTAACGCCTTGTTGATAGAGCCAGCGGGCAGCGATGCCTTCGCCTTCTGCCGCCAGTCCCATGAGCAAGTGTTCCGTACCGATGAAGTCTACCCCCATGCGACGGGCTTCCACCGCTGCAAGCTCAATAGCGGTTTTCGCCCGCGGGGAAAATCCTTCTACCACTACCAACATATAGTTGTGTTGCTGTCCGATATATTGCTCCAAGTCGTTTTGACTTGCGCCAATGCCTTGTAAGATTTGGGCGCCGATGCCGTCCCCTTCTTCAAAGACCGCCCATAGCAAATGTTCCGTGTCCACTTGCCGGGACCCGCATTGCTGGGCTTTCTTTTGCGCCAATTTCAGGACTTTTTGCGCCCGTTCTGTTAATCGATTCAACATGATTTCCACCCCCAAATGAATTTTTATTTTCTATGCGGTATCCTCCCGAAGTGTACCGCGAATAAAACTTGCCCGTAAGATGTCAATATCCTCCGAAGATAACCGTCGCCCATCTGCTTTGCAAAGAAAATGGTTCTGTCCGCCAATGAGCATTTTATTCAGCTGTTCCTTGTTCACCTGTTCTAAAATTCCTAGGTCAACGCCTAACCGCAACCGAGAAAGGCAATTCATCATTTCCTTCAGGGTTAACGTCCGCGCATAAGACGCTCTGCCATATGCCCGCCATATCATGTCGTGGAGCTTCACCGTTTGTTGTTCCTTGAGCCACTGCCGCGCTTTTTCCTCTTCCGCAGAGATTTGATTGATAACCGTTTCCAGTCTGACAAGGATTTCTTCTTCACTGTAACCTAGCGTTACTTGATTGGATATTTGATATAACGCCCCCAAACTTTCACTGCCTTCCCCAAAAATGCCCCGCACCGTAAGCCCCAGCTTTCCCATGGCGGCAAAGAGCTGTTCCAATCGTCCCATTATAGCAAGAGCAGGTAAATGCACCATGACCGAGGCTCTCAATCCCGTGCCAACATTAGAAGGACACGCCGTCAAATAACCAATCTTATCATCAAACGCCCAATCCAACCCCTGCTCCAGCCAGTCGTCGACTTGGTTTGCCCCGGCAAGGGCAGCCGAAAGCTGCAACCCCGGCAGAAAAGATTGTATCCGCACATGGTCCTCTTCCCCTATCATGATAACGATGCTTTCATCATCACTGATTAAAACGCCCTGTTCGCTGTTATCTTCCGCAAATTGCGGACTAATCAGATGTTTTTCCAGTAATAACGCTTTTTCTTCCTCTTGCAGTTCACTGCCTCTGAAGAAATGATAACCACTTTGCCCTAATGGCGTATTTTTCATAGCGCTGCAAACGGTTTCTACTAGCTGCTGACGTTCCCCGTCATTCATTCTTTGTGGGAAGGGTTTGTTTACGAGGTTTCTTGCCAACCGCACTCTGGTAGAGATAACAATATCATGGTTGCCCGCTTCGTTCCATTTGGTGGATAAAGCGGTAAAACTTTTTTCTGTCGTCATGTCATGCATCTCCTCTCGTTGCCGATTCCTGTAAGGCTTTGATTTCATCACGGAGCTGCGCTGCCAGTTCAAAGTTTTCCACTGTTATCGCCTGTTGGAGTTGCCCTCTTAAGGCTTCTATCTGCCGCTCTATCCCTTTTACCCCGGCAAGCCGTTTCGGCAGTTTTCCCATATGCTGCCCGCTGCCCTGGATTCGTTGCAGCATAGATTCCAGTCGAGATTGAAAGGTCTCGTAACAATGACTGCACCCCAACCTGCCCCCTTGGGCAAATTCCTGAAAGGAAAGCTGACATTGAGGACAACGCTGACTACCGCTTTGCTTAGAAAAATCCCCTTGCCCCAGAGAGAAAATAGTCGGCCAAAGATTTTTAAGGGAAAAATCATGGTCAAAGGGCATTTCCATATGCAAGTGTCCCTCCTGCCCAGCACAGTCCGGACAAAGATTTTTTACCGTTTTATCTCCATTGATAATGGTAGTCACACAGACCGTAGCTGTATTTTTTTTGCATTTTTCACATAACATGTTTCTCACCTCACCACTAAAAATCCGTTCTTAATAGGTTAACCAAAACCGCGTGTAACATGCGACCACGCACTGTATTTTCCAGACGCTCAATATTAGCTTCTTCATCATGTTCCAGCGCTTCCCTCAAATCCCGAAATGTACCGGCATTGGTCATCGCTTTGATAAAGCTTCCTTCCCGCGCCGTCAAAAGTTCATCTTCTACCAGTCGGTCGATTAAGCCTTCCCCATTTTTCTGCGAAACTTGCTTTCCTTCCGCCCTGTTCACCATAGCCAGCAAGTTCTCACTGCCGTCCACAGAAAGCTTAATAATGCGAACAAATCCACCGCCACCTCGTCTGCTTTCCACCAAGTATCCCTGCTGATTAGAAAATCTGGTTTCCAATACATAGTTGATTTGAGACGGCACACACATGAACAGCCCTGCCATTTCCGAACGACGAATATCAATAAATCCCTGTTCGCTTTGTTCTATCATTTGTTTAATGTAGTTTTCTATTTGTTTTGCTAGTGTTACCATTGTTCCCATCTCTTTTCTGTCCTATTTTGACCTTTTGACCTTTTCTGACTATTTATATTATATGCGCCTTCCATGATTCTATGCAATAAAAAAAACAGCTGATTTCAGCTGTTTTTTGGTTGTTGTAAAAGATTATCTCTAGTTTCCTTTTATTTTTACCTATTTTTGACCTTTCTTGATGTTTATATTTCATTTATCTTTTTTATCGGGTGCCTGATCACCGTTTTCTGTTTACTTACATCACATTTTCTCGGGTCGCTGAGATATATTTCATGGTGTAACCTTGTATCCGTAATATCCAATTCATAACCATTTTCCCTAGCATACTGATGCATGGCGTCAACAGTTGCTGGTTCCTCATCATAGCTGCCGATATGCATACATTGCACACAGATGCCTTCTTCATAAGTAAAAAATTCCACTCTAGAAAAATCTTGTTTTTTCTTTTTGGTGACCTCACTAACAGCCCATGCAAAGTCATGCTCTGTCACAAAATCCGGTAATCTGATGACAGATATAAAATGCATTGTCTCCTTATTCTGGTAATCAATAGTTCCATGTCTCCCATCTTGCCACCAAAACCCTTCCAGGGGAGGGACCACATACTCAAAGAAACCCTCTATTTTATGAGCCCCTTTATAACTCATTTTTAATGTATAAGCAACCCCATACAATAATCCGATTGTATTTTGATAATCCCCATTTTCAACATTAGGATTTCCACATCCTCTAACTGCAAGATAATTCATTTTCGGGATTTCAATAATACCCGGTTGATTCCTCGGCATGTAGAATTCCTTATATTCTTTTTTATAATCAAAAGCCATGATTTTATCCCTTCTCTTTCTAGGATTTTTTGTTGCATAAAATAAAAAACGCCCTGTGTAAAATCACAGGGCAAAAAGTTTGGCTCCCCGAGTGGGACTCGAACCTACAACAACTCGGTTAACAGCCGAGTGCTCTACCATTGAGCTATCGGGGAACACAAAGGTATAAAAAATAGACCTGGCAACGACCTACTCTCCCAGGGGGGTAACCCCCAAGTACCATCGGCGTGAAAGAGCTTAACTACTGTGTTCGGAATGGGAACAGGTGTGACCTCTTCACAATCATCACCAGGAAAGGTTAAGACGAAGTAAATATATCGTATATATGGATAAGGGAAGAATTCCCTGAAAACCACACATGGAAAGATTTAAGAAATAAACAAGCGTTTTTAAGTAATCAGGTCAAGCCCTCGACCAATTAGTACCGGTCAGCTACAGGCATTACTGCCCTTACACACCCGGCCTATCAACCAGATAGTCTTTCTGGGGTCTTACTGGCTTACGCCATGGGAAATCTCATCTCGAGGTGGGCTTCGTGCTTAGATGCTTTCAGCGCTTATCCCTTCCAGACTTAGCTACCCAGCTGTACCCTTGGCAGGATAACTGGTGCACCAGCGGTCTGTCCATCCCGGTCCTCTCGTACTAGGGACAGATCCTCTCAAATTTCCTACGCCTGCGACGGATAGGGACCGAACTGTCTCACGACGTTCTGAACCCAGCTCGCGTACCACTTTAATGGGCGAACAGCCCAACCC
>CATIYQ010000032.1 GCA_949739465.1 uncultured Peptococcaceae bacterium
GAAATTTTGGCAAGGGGGAAGAGGCATGAAAACAGTTGTTTTGATTTTGCAATTATTGGCTTCTGTGGGCTTAATCGCAACCGTATTGTTACAATCCGGTAAAAGCGCAGGTATGTCCGGTACTATCGCAGGCGGTATGGAAAGCATGTTTGGTAAAAACAAAGGCATGGACCAATTGTTGGCGAAACTATCCGCCATTTTGGCAGCTTGCTTTTTAGTTTTGACGCTTGTAGCTTCCTTGTTCTAAAATATTTTTTTGGAAAGCCGGTAGAAAAGCTGGATGGAGGGAAACGGATTGTGAAATCTGTTTCCCTTTTTGTTTCCTGTATTGTTTTCCTTTACCGCTCTGGGATTGCGGGCAAATTTTTCTTATGATAAAATAGTGGATAAGTTGAAAGAATCAGGTGACGTTATGAAATATGAGGTGTTGGGTCGGCAATATGTGTCTCATCATTGTTTTGTTTGCGGCACGAAAAATGTTGCGGGACTCCAGGCGAAATTTTATCATGTGAGCGATGCGGAAATCATCGGTGTTTTTACCGGCGGTGAAAATCATGCTAGCTACCCCCACCGTATGCACGGTGGCGTTATTGCAGCCCTTCTGGATGAGACCATCGGCAGAGCTATCCTTCTCTATGAACCGGAGGTCTTCGGAGTAACGGTAGAGCTGAACCTGCAATATAAAAAGCCTGTGCCTCTCGGCGTGGAGCTGGCGGTAAAGGGCAGGGTAACAGAGAACCGCAGTAGACTCTTTAGCGGCAGCGGCGAGATTCTCCTGCCTAGCGGGGAAGTGGCGGTGACTGCCATAGCCAAATATATGAAAATGCCTTTGGAAAAAATTGCTGACGGCGATATGGGTGACGAAACACTTTATTATGAAACGGATAACCGTAGCCAAGTAATCATAGGGGAAGATGAAGAGTCTCATGATAGATAAAACGGAACAAATGATTTATTTAGATAACAGCGCTACCACTCAGGTTTATCCTGAGGCGGCGAAGGTAGCAATAGACGTTATGAGAGAAATGTATGGTAACCCATCTTCTCTTCATGGCGTCGGGATTCAGGCGGAGAAGATTCTTACCGTGGCACGGCAGCAGGTGGCTGCTCTTGTTGGTTGCAAACGGGAAGAGATTTTCTTCACCGGTTGTGGCACGGAAAGCAATAACTGGGCGTTGAAAGGCATTGCAGATGCTTATGGAGTGAGAGGGAAGCATATGATTACCACTGCCATTGAGCATCCGTCTATCTTAGAGACCATGAAGTATTTGCAGCAAAAGGGCTGGGAAGTGGATTTTATTGCGCCTGATGAGCAGGGAATCGTGTCTGCCGAGGCCGTTATCGAAAAGGTGCGGCAGGATACGGTGTTGGTCTCTATGATGTTTGTCAACAATGAAACGGGGGCAATCCAGCCCATAGAGGCTGTAGGTAAGGGTGTGAAAGCAAAGAATCCCCAAACTTTTTTTCATGTAGACGGCGTACAAGCCGTAGGCAAACTACCCATTCAAGTTAACCGTTTGCCTATCGACTTGCTATCCGGCAGTGGTCACAAAATCCATGGACCGAAGGGCGTGGGCTTTCTCTATGTTGCCAAGGGTGTTCGTCTTATTCCTCTTCTTGCCGGTGGCGGACAGGAACAAGGCTGGCGTTCCGGTACGGAGAATGTGCCGGGTATTGCCGCTATGGGTATCGCTGCTGAGAAAACATGCAAAGCGTTAAAAGAAAAACAAGAGCAAATGGCAGCCGTTCGTCATGGCTTTATTGCCGCTTTGCAGGAGAAAATCCCTGATTGCCGCATCAACAGTCCCCAAGAGAAAAAAGGCGCATGGCATATTGTCAACGCCTCCTTTCCCGGCGTACCCAGCGAGGTGCTGCTCCACTATTTGGAAGATGCCGGCATTTACATCTCGGCAGGGTCTGCCTGCTCGGCGCGGAAAAAGCAGCATAGTCATGTGATGAGAGCCCAAGGCTTAACGGAGGAAGCCCTTGCCAGTGCTGTGCGGTTTAGCTTCTCCTTTGATACCACGGCGGAAGAGCTGACGTACACGGCAGAGCAGGTGGCTGAAGTCGTGCGGGAAGTAAGAAGTTTTCGATAGAAATTCTTTGAGAAATAGGAGTTTTATTCATGTATAAATTATTGATGGTAAAATATGGAGAGTTGGGCTTAAAGGGAAAAAACAAGTCTCTCTTCATTAACAAACTGGTGAAAAATATTCAGCGGTCCTTAGCGGATTTGCCGGAGCGGCAGGTTACTTCTACTTGGGGCAGGATTCTGATTCCCGTTTATGGGGAAGGGGATATGGCGGACACGCTGGAGCGGGTGAAACGGGTTTTCGGCATTTATTCCATTAGTCCTGCTTTGGAAGTAGAAAAAGATATGGAAGCTATCGGCGCCGGCGCAGTGCAGGTATTAAAAGACGCATTGCCCCAAGGCGGCTCTTTTAAAATCGAAACCAGACGGTCTGACAAAACGTTCCCTCTGACTTCGCCGGAAATTTCTCAGCAGGTAGCGGCGTTTGTCTTCCGCAATGTGGGGGAAGAATATGTGGCGCAAATGCAAAACCCTGATAAAATCATTCAGGTGGAAGTGCGTAACGAAGGAGCTTATATCTATGGAGAAAATATTCCCGGCGCTAAAGGTATGCCTGTAGGCTGCGGTGGCAAGGCGGTAGTCATGCTCTCCGGCGGTATCGATAGCCCAGTGGCAGGCTGGATGGCCATGAAACGAGGCGTTACCGTAGAAGGGGTGCATTTTCACAGCTATCCTTTTACCAGTGAGCGGGCGAAGGAAAAAGTCATTGATTTATGCAAAGAGTGGAGCAAGTGGAGCGGCAATAAAATCATTCTTCATGTGGTGTATTTCACCAATATTCAGAAAGCCATTCGTGCCAACTGCCCTGAGGAATACGGTATTACCATTATGCGGCGGATGATGTTCCGTTTGGCGGAACGCATCGCCCACCAGCGGGGGGCCCTTGCTATCTACACCGGGGAATCGGTAGGGCAGGTTGCCAGTCAAACCTTGGAAAGTATGTATACCATTAACAATGTGACCAATATGCCGGTGCTCCGTCCTTTGGTCGGTATGGACAAAGAAGAAATCATGGAAATTGCACGAAAAATCGACACCTATGATATTTCCATTCGTCCTTATGAAGATTGCTGCACCATCTTCTTACCGCCTCACCCGAAGATTCGTCCCCGTCTGGAGGCGGCAAAAGAAATGGAAGCCAAGCTTGATATTGAAGGATTGATTGACGAAGCATTGGAAAAAACAGAAATATTATATTTACAACAAGAAGATTAACAGAAAAAATATAGCCTTTTTCTGCTTAGGGGAAAGGTTATATTTTTTTATCTCAAGGGAAACCATAAGTTTATCGGATAAACAGAGGAGAAGAAAAAGAAATTTTATGGATTTACAGGAACAAATTATTGGATTATTACAAGAATCAAGAAGAAAGCCCTTACGGTTTCAAAAGATGCTCTATAGTCTGCCGGAGGCGGACGCGGGCGATGTGGCGGCGACTCTTCGAGCGTTACTGGAGGCAGGCGTCATTGAGCAAGCAGGGCAGAAACGGTATATTTTAGCGACGGAGGGAAACCTTCTGACGGGGAAAATTGCCGGCAATGAAAAGGGCTTTGCTTTCTTGCGCTGTGAAAATCGGGAGGAAGATATTTTCATCGCTGCAAAAAATCTCCACGGCGCGCTCCACAATGATACAGTGGTGGTGCGGGTCTTTGATGATAAGGAAAATCGGCAGAGACAGGGAGATAGGCGTAGGGGACAAAACAACCGTCGCGGCAGCCGCAAGGAAGAGCGTTTTGCTGCTACTCATCAAGAAGGTACAGTGGTGAAAGTGTTGGAACGGGCTAACGAAAAAATCGTCGGCGTGTTGGTTTCCGGCGGTAAGACTGCCTTCGTCACCCCTGACGAACGGAAGCTGGGGACAGATATTTATATTCCTGCTAATCGCCTAAATAAGGCGAAAATCGGTGATAAAGTGGTGGTGGAAATCTTCGCTTGGGCACAAAAGGGACGTTCCCCTGAGGGGAAAATCGTGGAGGTACTGGGCAAAGAACACGCTCCCGGCGTGGATATGATGTCCATTATCCGTCAATATGACTTGCCGTTGGAATTTCCTGATTCGGTGTTGGCTGAGGCGGACCGGGTAGCGGTCATTACCGAAGAAGATAAAGCGGGACGGGAAGATTGGCGACAGGTGGTAACTTGCACTATTGACGGCGACGACGCCAAAGATTTAGACGACGCCATTTCCTTAGAACCGCTCTCTGATGGTGGTTGGGAGCTAGGTGTGCATATTGCCGATGTGGGACATTATGCGCCTGTCCGCAGTCAGTTGGATAGAGAAGCTCATAACCGTGCTACCAGCGTTTATCTGCCGGATAGAGTGATTCCTATGCTGCCAACCCAGCTTTCTAACGATATTTGCAGCTTAAATGCAGGTGTAGACCGACTGGCGCTGTCTTGCATTATGGAAATCGACGCCGAGGGCAAAGTGGTGAAA
>CATIYQ010000033.1 GCA_949739465.1 uncultured Peptococcaceae bacterium
ATAGTCCCCATCTCCTTCCTGCATTTCTGATTGTAAGCTATGACGCTCCGTCAGGGTCAAGATAATTTTATAAAAAATACGGCTGTAAAAACAGCCGTATTTTCGTATTTTAGAGATAATCTTTAAGATAATCTCTAATTAGTCTGTAAGACCCAATTCTGCCATAGCGTCTTTGCGGGAGAGTTTTACCTTCCCTTGGGCGTCGATGGCTAATACTTTCACTGGCACTTGGTCGCCTTCTTTTAAGACATCTTCCACTTTGGCTACCCGGTGGTCAGCCAGTTGGGAAATATGCACCATACCGTCTCTGCCCGGTAAGTCTAAAACGCCCGGTAAGATTTCTACAAAGGCACCAAAATCCATAATCTTAATTACTTTCCCATAGTAGATTTTACCTACTTCCGGTTCTGCTACAATGGACTTGATAATCTTTAACGCTTGTTCGCCTTTTTCAGCGTCAGCGCAAGCGATGTATACATGACCATCATCTTCGATGTCAATTTTAGCCCCTGTTTCATCTACAATCTTCTTAATAGTTTTCCCACCAGAACCAATGACTTCTCGGATTTTATCCGGATGAATAGTAGTCTGCAAAATTCTTGGTGCATATTTAGACAGCTCTGTCCGAGGTGCGTCGATAGCCTCTAACATTTTCCCCAGGATAAACATCCTGCCTTCTTTGGCCTGTGCCAAAGCACGGGTAAGAATGGCCCTGTCAATGCCGGGAATTTTAATATCCATTTGGATAGCGGTTACCCCTTTGGTAGTACCGGCAACTTTGAAGTCCATGTCGCCTAAGAAGTCTTCCATGCCTTGGATGTCGGTTAAAACAACCACATCGTCTCCATCTTTAATGAGCCCCATGGCTACCCCGGAAACAGGCGCTTTAATAGGAACGCCTGCCGCCATCAAGGACAGAGTACTGCCGCAAACGCTAGCCATAGAGGTAGAACCATTAGACTCAATGGCTTCAGATACCAAACGCAAGGTATATGGGAATTCTTCTACCGGAGGAATTACCGGTTCTAATGCCCGTTCTGCAAGAGCACCGTGGCCGATTTCCCGTCTGCCCGGTCCACGCATAGGACGAGTTTCCCCTACACTAAAAGGTGGGAAATTATAGTGGTGCATATAGCGCTTGGATTCTTCTGCACCTAGACCGTCTAAAATCTGTTCATCACCTAATGCCCCTAAAGTGCAAGCATTTAACACCTGGGTTTGTCCACGAGTAAACAATGCAGAACCATGCGTACGCGCCAACACATCTACTTCACAGCTAATGGGACGGATTTCTGTAAGAGCCCGACCATCAATACGAATACCATCTTTCACAATCATTTGACGGAAGATTGCTTTTTCCAGTTTATACAGAAGACCATCAACTGTTTTATTGATTTCAGGGTCTTCCTCGCTAGCAAATTTCTCTTTGATGCCGTCTAAGATTTCATCCAGATAGGCGTCTTTTGCTTCTTTAGACAGTTTATTTTGCGCGCAATAGCGTACCCCTTCTTGTAATAATGGCGTCGCATATGCGGTGACATCTGCTTCTAGTTGCGGGTCGATTTCTTCTGGGATAAATTCCACTTTTTCTTTGGCAAGTCCCAGGGTAAGTGCTTCTGCACGGAATTCTTCGATAAAGGCAACAATCTTTTTCACTTCTTCATGGGCAAACATAATGCCTTCTAAGACAATATCTTCTGGAATTTCTTTTACCCCAGCTTCTACCATCATGACTGCATCAGCTGTCCCTGCCACAGAAAGGTGCATCAGGCTTACTTCTTCCTGTTCTACAGTAGGGTTTAAGATAAATTTCCCATCTATCATACCGACAGTTACCCCTGCAATAGGTCCTTGGAAAGGGATTTTAGAAATATGAAGTGCGGCAGAAGCACCAATCATCGCTACCATATCCGGTGCATTATCCTGGTCTACAGACATAACAGTAGTTACGATTTGCACATCGTTACGATACCCTTTGGGGAATAAAGGACGAATAGGTCTATCAATAATCCGAGAGCTTAAAATTGCTTTTTCACTAGCGCGACCTTCCCGTTTAATAAAGCCGCCAGGGATTTTTCCCACAGCGTATAATTTTTCTTCATAATCAACAGTCAATGGGAAAAAATCAATCCCGTCTCTTGGCGCGTCAGAACAGCAAGCCGTGCACAGTACCATGGTATCCCCATAGCTGGCAAAGATAGCACCAGCAGCTTGTTTGGCCATTCTACCGGTTTCTAATGTCAGAGTGCGACCGCCAACTTCTATGCTTTTTCTTAATACACTCATTTTCTTATTCCTCTCATCTTCTTTTTCTTTTTAACCTAAATACTCTTCTACAAAAATATAGGATTTCCTGCCGATACTGGTATTTTTCTCCAAAGAGACTTTTTTAAAACAAAAAAGGAAGGCGGTACCGCCTTCCTTTGATTAATCTTATTATTTTCTTAAGCCTAAAGCAGCAATGATTTGACGATACCGTTCAATATCATTTTTTCTCAAGTAGTTGAGAAGACCGCGTCTTTGACCTACCAATTTTAATAAACCACGACGGGAATGGAAGTCTTTTTTGTGAACTTTCATGTGTTCAGTCAAATAGTTAATTCTTTCGGTCAAGAGTGCGATTTGCACTTCTGGAGAACCGGTATCCCCTTCATGGGTTTTGAATTTGTCGATGATTTCTTGTTTCTTTTCTACAGTCATTGTCATAATGCTGTACCTCCTTTTTTATCTTTTCCCTTAGTCCAAGTAAAAGGACGGAGTCCCCTTTAACCTAGAGAAAGGCTTTATACCTTTATGATTATATAAGAAAATCCACCTGCTGGCAAGGTTTTTTTATCACATTGTCTCATTTTTTTCAAAAAATGTTTTTGCCACTTCCTTATCATGCATGACTTGTCTTTTTAGGTCTTCCACACCGGCAAAATGAATCTCCGGACGTACCTGATAGATAACATGGGTTCTCATTGTTTTCCCATATAAATCCATATCCTCGCCTAAGATATGTACCTCCAACACCATGGTTTTATTGTTTGCGTCAATGGTGGGCTGATAACCGCAATTGGCTACCCCCGGATAAATTTTACCATCTACTTCCGCTTCCACTGCATAAACGCCGGGAGAAATAGGCTGAATGTCCCGAGGATAGATAATGTTGGCAGTAGGAAAGCCAAAAACGTGACCAAGTTGTCGTCCCCGCACCACTTCCCCGGTAATGATAAACGGATATCCCAGCATGGCTTCGGCTTCCGCAATCTTGCCCTTGGCAAGACTTTTACGAATGGCACTGCTGCTGACAATTTCACCGTTTAGCGCTACTGGAGGCATTACCGTTACCTGCACGCCGCGGCGCTCAGCTAACTCCTTCAACATTGCCGCATTCCCCTTGCCCCGAGAGCCGAAAGAATGGTTAAACCCTACATAAATATGGTTTACCCCCAGTCCCTCAACCAGCACATGATTAATAAAATCTTCTGCGGACATATTTGCCCACGCCCAATCAAAACGCTGCAATATGTAACCGTCTACTCCCATGCGGGCAATGGCTGCTTCTTTCTCCTGCCGGGTCATAATTTTTGGCAGAGAATGCCCATGAATCAACTCCATAGGATGAGGATGGAAAGACAATACAGCAGCATATCCTTGAATTGCCTTTACATCTTCTACCATTTGCCTGATAAGCTGACAATGCCCCATATGCATGCCATCAAAATTGCCTAAAGCAATAGAAAAATGAGCCTTATCAGCAAGACCTGCAACCGTTCTTGCCATATGAAACTGTTGCCAATCGTTCACCGTAAACATCGTTTCTCTACACCTCGTTTGCAGATTCTTTAAGCAAGGACCTTGCGTACCTTCAGCCACAATCCGGCATTCTCCTCTGACTGCTGCAAATGCCCGCAAGCAATCAGCCGCTTCCCTTCATCAAAGACCATATATTCTAAGTCTGGCTGAGCAGCAAACTGCTCAGTTTCTCTCGTCCAAGGAATCATGTTACCATGGAGAATCCGTTCTTTTTCCGCATCTGTTACTGTTAACCGCGGCAAATCCCCCACCACTTGTTCCATAGGAAGAATTGCAGACAAATCGCCTGTTTCCACTGCCGCTAAAAAATCTGCCAGACTAATGCCGTCTTCCATAGAAAAGCCACCGGCTTCTACCCGTACCAATTTTTCCATGCAGGCGCAAACACCCAGCTTTTTACCAATATCATGGCAAAGCGTCCGCATATAGCTGCCCTTGGAACAAGCAACAGCAAAGGTTGCCGTAGGATTTTCCCCCTGCCATTGGGCAGAGATAGGCATGATTTCTTTGATGACAATGGTTTTTGGTTTCCGTTCCACCTCAATACCTTTACGCGCCAATTTATAGAGAGGAACTCCCTGCTGCTTTACGGCAGATACCATAGGAGGAATCTGCTGAATCTCCCCTAAGAAACTGTTTAATGCACCAAGAAACATCTCATAGGAAATATGGCTACAATCCTGTTCCTCGATGGTCTTACCAGTAACATCCTGGGTGTCTGTTGCCCTGCCCAT
>CATIYQ010000034.1 GCA_949739465.1 uncultured Peptococcaceae bacterium
ACACAGTTGGTAATCCGTTCCAAGCTCTTCGCCGCCACAGAAAGCTTCTCATCGTCAAAGTCGATGGGACTGCGATAGTGGGTAGAGAGCAGATAGAACCGCACCACTTCCCCGGGGAATTTTTCCAGCACATCACGAAGGAGGAAGAAATTGCCCAAGGACTTGGACATCTTTTCCTGGTTCACCGTGATAAAGCCGTTGTGCAGCCAATATTTTGCCATTTCCCCACCGCAAATAGATTCAGACTGGGCGATTTCATTTTCATGATGGGGAAAGATTAGGTCTGCACCACCGCCATGAATGTCAAAGTGAGGACCTAAATATTTCTTGCTCATAGCGGAGCATTCAATGTGCCAGCCGGGACGCCCCTTGCCCCAAGGACTATCCCAAGCAGGCTCTCCCGGTTTTGCCCCTTTCCAGAGAGCAAAATCCAATGGGTCTTCTTTCACATCGCCTACTTCTACTCTCGCTCCTGCCATCATATCGTCTAAGTGCCGTTTGGAGAGCTTGCCGTAATCATCAAAGGAACGGACACGGAAATAAACGTCTTCTCCCGCAACGTATGCATGACCGCTGTCGATTAAATCCTGCACCATTTGGATGATTTCCGGCATATGCTGGGTTACCTTAGGGTGAATATCCGCCGGCAGGATTTTGATTTTCGCCACGTCCTCCTGATAGGCGTTAATATATTTTTCTGCAACGGCAGCGGCAGAGATACCCTCCTCTGCCGACCGTTTGATAATCTTATCGTCCACATCGGTGAAATTCTGCACATAGGTTACCTGATAGCCCCGATAAAGAAAATACCGACGAATGGTATCAAATACCGTAATGGGACGGGCGTTGCCTACATGGATATAGTTGTACACCGTAGGACCGCACACATACATGCCCACTTTGCCTTCTGTCAACGGCACAAAAGGCTCTTTCTTCTGATGCATGGTGTTATAAACTGTAATACTCATGTTCCACCGCCTATTTTTACACTGGTTTCCGTCTTTGTTTCTATTCTTTATTTATATGCCGCCTCCAAGCGTGCCAACACTTTTTCTTTGCCCATTAACGCCATGATTTTGTCAATATCGGGACCATGGCATTCTCCCGTTACCGCTGCGCGGATAGGCATATAGACGGCAGCACCCTTATACCCTGTTTCTTTGCAGAGCGCTTTAATGGCAGCCCGAATGTTTTCCGGCGTAAATTCTGCCATTTCTTTGATTTTATCTGCCATCACTTGCAGCACAACAGGCACTTGTTCCCCTGCCATGACTTCCTGCACTTGTTCGTTTGCTTCAGGCATTTCCCCTTCAATGAGTGGCGTTAGTTCTTTGATGTCGGCAAAGCAGCTTAAGTGGTTCGCCATGGTTTCCGCCAAGAGATTCAGCCTTGCCGGGTCGTTCTGCCATTCCGGGGAGAGGTGAGGGAGAATCCCTGCAGCGATGTCCTCAATGGGCAGCTTCCGCAAATATTGCCCATTGAGCCAACGAAGTTTTTCCATATCAAAGACAGCGGGGCTTTTGGACACTCTGTCCAAGGAGAATTCTTCTACCAACTGTTCTAAGGTAAAGATTTCTTCTTCTTTTTCCGGCGACCAGCCGAGAAGGGCTAAGAAGTTGACCAACGCTTCGGGTAGGAAACCTTGTTCTTTGTAGTTTACCACCGACACCGAACCGTGGCGTTTACTCATTTTGCTGCGGTCCTTGCCTAAGATTAAGGAGATGTGGGCAAATTTCGGCGTGGGGTAGCCCAACGCTTCATAGAGCAGCACCTGTCTCGGTGTGTTGGAGAGGTGTTCCTCGCCGCGAATGACATGAGAGATTTCCATGGTATAGTCGTCTACCACCACGGCAAAGTTGTAGGTAGGAATACCATCAGACTTCATAATAACGAAATCCCCCACCCCGTCGCTGTCAAAGGTGACGTCGCCCCGTACCAAGTCGGGAATGTGGATTTGTTCTCCTGCCGGCACACGGAAACGGACCACAGGCTTTCTGCCCTGGGATTCCAGCGCTTTTCGTTCTTCTTCTGTCAGATTGCGGCATTTGCCGGAATAATGAGGAGTTTCCCCTTTTTCCTGTTGGGCGGCTCGTTCCCTTTCGATTTCTTCCTCACTGCAATAGCAATAATAGGCTTTCCCTTCGTCGATGAGCTTTTGGGCAAGGTTACGGTAGGTTTCCAACCGCTCCATTTGACGGTAAGGCGCATAAGAACCACCTACATCGATGCCTTCGTTCCAGGTAATACCCAGCCAACGCAAGGAATCTTTAATATTTTCCTCTGATTCGGGGGTAGAACGGTCTCTGTCCGTATCCTCAATACGCACAATAAAATCACCGTTATTTTTTTTTGCCAATAAATAATTGAATAACGCCGACCGCGCGCCACCAATATGCAGCGGTCCTGTGGGACTGGGCGCAAATCTTACCCGCAATTTAGACATTTCACAATCTCCTCTCACCCTACATAAACTAGAAAACAAATGGGTTAACGCTCATTTATCCTCTCGCTCCGCTTATATCGGAGCACATATGCATTTATTTTATCATGATTCCTGCAAAAATCATAGTGTTTCCCCAGTAAAGTTTGCAATTTTTTCCGATAAAACACCAACGAAAGGAGAACCTATGCTGGAAGCCCACATTCTTTCCGGACTGGAATTTTTTACTGCTAATCCCCCGGGAGAAGTCTTCAGGACCATTCTCACTGTCACCATGATTGATTTGGTTTTAAGCGGCGATAACGCGGCAGTCATCGCCCTAGCAGCGCGAGGGTTGCCCCCTCCCATTCAGAAAAAGGCAGCCGCTTACGGCACAGCCCTGGGCATTATCCTGCAAGTGGTCTTCACCTTGCTGGCTACACACCTGATGACCATTCCATATCTTACCGCTATGGGCGGCGTCACCCTTCTCGTCATCACTTGGAAACTCCTGGTAGACCATGACTACGGAGAAACAACGCCTCCCCCCGAACAGGCAAAAGCAAAGAAAACCTTCCCGGAGGCGTTATGTTTCATTGTTCTTGCCAATCTTTCCATGTCCTTTGATAATGTGCTGGGGGTCGCAGGCGCGGCAGACGGTAATTATCTTTTGGTCTTTTGCAGTCTCCTGCTGTCTATTCCCCTCTTGATTTTAGGGTCCAATTGGATTGGCAGACTGATGACCACCTTTCCGCCTGTAGTTTTTATTGGCGGCGGCATTCTTGCCCACACTGCCGTCAATATGATTTGCAGCGATACAGCTCTCGCCCTGGGCGAAAAAATCGCACCCTTGGGCGGCAACGCTTTGGGCTGGATTATTGGCGGCGCTATTATCCTCTACGGCTGCCTGATAAAGCCGTTCCTTTCCGCCAAGAAAAAACAAAATCAGGCAAAACAAAATCGGACATAAAAAAGGACGCATAGCATATGCGTCCTTTTTTGTAGTTATACTCACACTCTGCTGGTCCGTTCGTCAATGACCCGTTTCGCCTTATGTTCGGAACGAGTGTCCAAGCCGCCGTCAGGATGTACGGTAACGGTATAAGGTTTTACGCCGATTCTCCCTTTGAGGGCAGCGGAAACTCTCTTTGCTACTTCGTCGTCGCTTTCCGTATTATCGTGGCTCTTTTCGATTTCTACCGCATATTTGCAGGTCAAATCTTTTTCAAAGATACGTACCAGGTATTCTCCGGTGATGCCTTTTAAGCCCCGCAGCACCGCTTCGATATCGCTGGGGAATACGTTTACGGCAGAAACAATAAACATATCGTCCTTCCGCCCCTGGATATGGATTCTGCCGTGAGTCCGTCCGCAGCTGCAAGGCGTGTTGTCAATCCAGCCAATATCCCCGGTGCGGAAACGAATCATGGGACGAGCGTGTTTCCGCAAGGTGGTGTAAACCAATTCCCCCACAGAGCCTGCCGGCAGCACTTCTCCGGTGTTGATATCCACTGTTTCCACTAAAATCTGGTCTTCAGCAATGTGTAAGCCGTCTTTTGCTTCGCACATAGCGGCGCAAGCGCCGAAGATGTCGGATAACCCATAGAAGTCATAAAGCTCAGCGCCCCACAAATCTTCAATGGCTTTGCGGGTTGCGGGAATAGAACCACCCGCTTCTCCTGCCACGATGATTTTGCGGATAGATAAATCCTTCTTGGGGTCGATGCCGTTTTTCTTAGCGGTCTCCCCTAAGTACCAAGCATAGGAAGGGCTGGTCCAGATGATGGTAGGCTGATAGGTTTTCAGAACAAAGAGCAGCCGTTCACTAGGCAGCGTGCCGCCCCAGATGCAAAGCGCACCTAAGTTTTGCGCGCCAATCACATCAGGTCCGCCTACATAAAGGGAGAAGTTTAAAGCGTGGACGTAACGGTCGTTGGGACGCATACCGATTTGCCAGAACCAACGGCTTTCCGTATCCTGGAATTCATCAAAGTCCTGTTTGGTAAAAGGACTCATAGTAGGCACCCCAGTAGAACCGCTGGAAGTGGAGATAAACACCACATCTTCTTCAGGTACGGCGCAAAGCTCCCCTAAGAAAGAGCCTACCCCTTGGGTATCCCGCTGGGTCTTCTTGTCGATGAAAGGGAATTTTGCCAGGTCAGAAAGGCTCTGGATGTCTTCAGGCTTTACCCCTGC
>CATIYQ010000035.1 GCA_949739465.1 uncultured Peptococcaceae bacterium
CATCCCGTTTTTACTTATCACAAAGGCAATACCCCTTACTTGACCCTCAACAGTCTATCTGCCCTGTCCGGTATTTTACATGGTTTTTCCACACGTTGGGGCGGCGTCAGCGAAGGTATCTACGCCAACATGAACTTAGGATTTAAGACAGCAGACGCCCCGGAAAATATTCACAAAAACTATGAGATGATTTGTTCTGCAATAGGACTTACCAGCAAAAATCTCACGCTCACCGACCAAACTCATAGCACCAATGTAAAGGTCATTACAGATGCAGACATTGGCAAAGGCTTCACCCAGCCCCAAGATTACCACGATATCGACGGTCTTGTGACAAATTTACCCTACGTCCCTTTAAGCGTCGTTCATGCAGATTGCGTGCCGCTCCTCTTTGCCGACCCGGTGCAAAAAGTAGTAGGCGCGGCACATGCCGGTTGGCGCGGTACAGTGGGAAATATTGCCGCAAACATGATTCAGGTTTTTATAGACCATTTCCATTCCGACCCCCAAAATATTCACATGGGCATTGGTCCCTCTATCGGTTTTTGTTGCTATGAAGTAGACCAACCGGTAGCAGATATCTTTCTCGCTCACCCATTGCTCGCAAACAACAGAGCAATCAAACAAACTGCGCCGGGGAAATATCATATTCACTTACAGCTGGTAAACAATCTTATTGCTCAAGATGCGGGACTCCTCCCCGAACACATTACAGATATTGGGCTTTGTACCAACTGCCACAAAGATATGTTCTTTTCTCACCGCGGGCATCAAGGCAAACGGGGGCTGCTCGCCTCTCTCATCGAACTAACCGAATAAGAAACCCCCTGCACCTGCCAAAGAAATTCTTATAAAAATACATTATTCATACAAAAAAAATATTGCCAAATCGACAAGAAATGTTATACTGTAAAAGTGGACGGTAGCTCGTCTATCTTCCTGCATAAGCTTTGATTTTCCTATTTTTTTAATATAAATAAGGAGTGATAGAATGGAACAGGTATACGCAGGCAAAACCAAAAATGTTTTTAAATTGGACGACGGTAATTTCTTATTGAAATTTAAGGACGACGTTACTGGTACGGATGGCGTTTTCGACCCGGGCGCTAACACCGTTGGCTTACAGATTGCAGGTATTGGCAAAGCCGGGCTTTTAATGTCCAAATATTTCTTTGAAAAATTAAACGCCGCCGGCATTGAAACGCACTATATTTCTGCTGATGCTGACGAGGTTACCATGACGGTAAAACCGGCTACCCGTTATGGACAAGGTTTAGAAGTCGTTTGCCGCAGAAAGGCTGACGGCAGCTTTATCCGCCGTTTTGGCACCTATGCTACCAAAGGTCAGGACTTAGACTATTTCGTAGAAGTAACCTTAAAAGACGATGACCGGGAAGACCCACCAATCACCAAAGACGCTTTGGTTACTTTGGGCATTATGACCGACGCCGAATATGAAGATATCAAAGCCCAAACCAAAACCTTAACCAAATTCATTGCTGATGAAATGAGCAAAAAAGGTATGGATTTATACGATATCAAATTTGAATTCGGTAAATCCGGCAATAAAGTATTATTAATCGATGAAATCTCCGGCGGCAACATGCGCGTTTACAAAGACGGCGTTATCGTAAAACCAATGGATTTGGCTGCAAACTTCATTGGTTAATTCATAACCCAGTATATAAAAAAGACGGCAAGTGTAGATTGCCGTCTTTTTTATTTTAAAGTAAATCTTTTTCTTCCAGGATTTTTAGGAACTTTGTATCCGATAAAATTTCATGGGTTACAAATTCCCCATTGAAAAACAAGCTATATGTGGTAACAGGAGCAGGCGCATTTTGGGCTTTTTCCCGACTGTCAATGCATACAGATTGAAAGGCAATACCCCGTGCCCTCGCCATTTTCTCTATTAACGGCACATATTTCGCTGTAAAAGGACACTGATGAGTATAATAGAGAACAAAACCCTGTTCCGCAATATGAGGCTCTTTTACTTGCTCTTTGAATTTTGGCATTTCCACTCCATCACGAAAGGACAAATAATATAGCACATAATACGGCTCCGCAGTATCAGCCACCAGGAACCCCTTATACTGCAAATATTTGGGGTCAGCTAGAAAGGGCATTTTCTTATTGGAAGATAAAATCACTAATCCTTTCTTGTCTTTTTCTTTGCTGTCACGGATACATTCCGCCAGGAGCAGATTGCTGTTCCCCTGTCCCTTATACTGCCCCGACACCCATAAGCAATCAATATACATAAACCCAGGCGCATCAATAGGCGCCCAAGCATTTTCAGCAGGAAGATACTCGATAAAGCATTTTCCCCGCACATCACCTTTTTTGAAAACCAAACCGTCCGCAAAGCGCTCTGCCAGCCACGCCTTTTTAGACATAACCTGGCAGTCCTTATTATTACTAATAGCGCAACAAATATGCTCTTGTTCTAAGTTTTCCGCTGTTACCGTAGTGATATTCATAACACACATTCTCCTATCAAAAAAGAGAGGCACGTCCGCCTCTCTTTTTTTGTATCTATCCCGAACTTATTTCAACATTTCTGTTTCTACAAACTTGGTATAAATTTGACCTTTTTGGAATTTTTCATTGGCCATCAATTGTTTATGGAAAGGAATGGTTGTTTTAATCCCTTCGATTACATATTCATCCAATGCGCGATTCATTCTGGCAATAGCTTCATCCCGGGTCGGAGCCCAAACGATGAGCTTGGATACCATAGAGTCGTAATATGGAGGAATGCGATAACCTTGATATGGAGCACCATCAATACGCACCCCAGGACCACCAGGCAATTGATACTTGGTGATAGTGCCAGGAGACGGACGGAAGTTAAATTCAGGGTCTTCCGCGTTGATACGACATTCCATTGCCCAACCATTGATTTTAATATCATCTTGGGTCATGGTTAATTTTTCACCGGCAGCAACTTTGATTTGTTCTTTTACCAAATCTACACCAGTAATGAATTCAGATACAGGGTGTTCTACCTGGATACGAGTGTTCATTTCCATGAAGTAGAAATTGCCTTCTTTATCCATTAAGAATTCAATGGTACCAACGCTGTAATAATTTACAGCTTTAGCAGCACGAACAGCAATTTCACCTAAGTGTTTCCGAGCTTCTTCGGTCACAGCAACAGATGGAGCTTCTTCAAATACTTTTTGTTGGCGGCGTTGAATGGAACATTCCCGTTCACCAATGTACAAAGTATTACCAAAGGTATCTGCCAAAATCTGCATTTCGATATGGC
Organism: uncultured Peptococcaceae bacterium; assembly: GCA_949739465.1. Taxonomy (GTDB): domain Bacteria; phylum Bacillota; class Dehalobacteriia; order UBA4068; family JAAVYR01; genus JAAVYR01. The sequence continues at coordinate 3,275 of CATIYQ010000035.1, forward strand.
GAGGCTCAATGATACATTTTTCCAAATATACACCGCCGTCACCAAAGGCTGCTTGGGCTTCAGTTTGTGCCATCATGATACCTTCACGGAGACCTTCTTCGTCCATTACCATGCGGATACCTTTGCCGCCGCCGCCTGCAGATGCTTTTACCATAACAGGATAGCCGATTTCTTTGGCCAGTTTTACAGCTTCGTCTACATCGGTAATCAAGCCGTCAGAGCCTGGAACAACAGGAACGCCTGCCGCCATCATGGTTTCTCTGGCAACAGATTTTGCACCCATGGTTTCCATAGCGTGAGCAGATGGACCAATGAAAACAATATCGTGTTGTTCACAGAATTTCACAAATTCTGCATTTTCAGATAAGAAACCAAAGCCAGGGTGGATAGCTTCTGCACCAGTCATTTTGGCAGCGCTAACTAACGCTGCCATATTCAAATAACTTTTTGCAGACTCTTTTGGACCAATGCAAACAGCTTCATCAGCTAATTGTACATGGAGACCGTCTTTATCGGCTTCAGAATAAACAGCAACA
>CATIYQ010000036.1 GCA_949739465.1 uncultured Peptococcaceae bacterium
CGGTGCTTGCCATTTGCCGACCTCTCTATTTTCTGTTGTCAAAACCAAAATTCCGCAGACTGATTTCATTATCCCGCCAATCAGAACGTACTTTTACCCGCAGTTCTAAGAAGACTTTTCCTTCTAATAAATCCTCAATATCTACTCTGGCCTTACTGCCAATGTCACGGAGCATTTGTCCCTTTTTACCGATAATAATGCCCTTTTGGGAATCCCGCTCTACATAGATAACAGCCTCTACATAAAAGTTGCCGTTTGCCCGCTCCTGCACCGCCGTCACTTCTACCGCCACAGCGTGAGGCACTTCTTCTCGAGTAAGATACAATACCTTCTCCCGAATCAGCTCCGCAATAATGGCCCGTTCCGGCTGGTCGGTCACCATATCTTCAGGATAATATTGGGGACCTTCCGGCAGATATTCTTGGATAACAGCTAAAAGCCTATCCACATTAGTACCCTGAACGGCAGAAATAGGAATAATCTCCTGAAACTCCATTTTGTCTTTGTACAAATCAATGATAGGCAAAATATCTTCCATAGAGAGCATATCAATTTTGTTAATCAACAAAAATACCGGGCATTTGCGGTCTTTAATTTGATTGATGATGAACTGCTCGCCGCTACCAAAGGTAGACGTGCCGTCAATGAGGTAAAGAATCACATCTACATCTTCCATGGCGGCAGTAGCCGCTCCCACCATGTATTCGCCCAGCTTATGTTTGGGCTTATGAATGCCTGGCGTGTCGGTGAAAACGATTTGCATGTCTTCCGTGGTATAAAGTCCTAAGATTTTCTGCCGCGTGGTCTGCGGCTTATCGGAAGAAATAGCGATTTTCTGTTTTAAGATATAATTCATCAAAGATGATTTACCTACGTTTGGTCTGCCGATAATGCTGACAAAGCCGGATTTGTACCCCACAATATTTCCCTCTCTTATCTCTTATTTTACGCGCTGTTTCACTTATCGTGTAAAGCCCAGAGCAGCAAGAGCCGCTTCCTGTTTGCCTATCATCACGGTTTCCTCTTCCGGCGTCTGATGGTCGTACCCCAAAAGGTGCAGCAAGCCGTGACTAAACAAAAACAACACTTCCCGCTCCTTGCTGTGTCCGTATTCTTCGCTTTGGGCGTCAGATTTTTCCGTGGAAATGATAATGTCCCCTAACAAATGCTTGTCCTCGCCTGCGACCGGCGCGATAAAATCCGCCTCGTCTATCGTCTCGTCCATAGCAAAGGACAGCACGTCCGTCGGTCGGTCAATGCCGCGATAGGCTTTGTTCATTTCATGGATTTCCTCATTGTTGGTAAAATAAAGACTGATTTCGATTTTCTCGATTTCTTCTTGGCTGTATGCTTCCTGCTCAAGAATTTTTGCTGCGGTTTTGTAATAATTCGCTTCCATTGTCGCCGAGGAGTGCCACGTCTCCTCCAGGCTGTCCATTAGAATTTCCACTTTTTTCTTTGTTCCTTTCCATTTCCTTAATGCGTTTGGCATAGTCGATACGTTGATGTTGGCTGCCTGCCAGCACCAGAGTAAATGTTTCGGCAATCACGTCCAAATCTTTAAAGGTCAAATCACATTCTTCCAGCTGTCCATTGTTGAGCTTACTCTTAATGACTTCGCGGATTTTCCCTTCCACCTGTCCCTTAGTAGGTCCTTTTAAGGATTGGACCGCTGCTTGGACGCTGTCCGCCAGCATAACAATGGCAGCCTCCTTCATCTGTGGTTTAGGACCGGGATAGCAGAAATCGCTCTTCTTCACTTCTTCTCCTTCTTCTGCGCTTTCCAACGCTTTGTTATAGAAGAAAGAGGCAAGGTCCGTGCCGTGGTGCTGCTCTAAAATATTAATAATCTCTTTGGGAAAGCTCCGCTCTCTAAGCATATCCGCGCCGTCTTTCACATGAGAAACCAGAATCAACGTACTCAAAGTCGGCAATAATTTATCGTGAGGATTTTCCCCGCCCTCCTGGTTTTCAATAAAGAAAGAAGGACGCTTTAACTTCCCTACATCGTGATAATAAGAGGCTACCCGCGCCAGGAGCGGGTCTGCACCGATAGCGTCCGCCGCCGCTTCCGCTAAGTTCCCCACTAAAATACAATGATGATAGGTCCCCGGCGCTTCAATCATGAGTTGTTTCAAAAGAGGGTGATTGGCATTGGAAAGCTCGATGAGTTTCCCCACTGTAGTGATGCGGAACGCCCGTTCAAAGAAAGGCAACGCCCCGGTCATAAAAATAGAAGAAATTACACCGTTGATGATACCAAACAACACACCGAAACCAATCAGCACATAGCTTTGGTCGTTCATCAATCCTAACGCCGCAATAATCACCGCATTAGATAAGCCTACATAGAAACTGGAGCCTACAAACTGACTACGGGAATTAACACTGCTTACCTGATAAATACCGACCATACCGCCAACAATAGCAACAATGCCGCAATAAGGCTGTCCGCTTAAAATCAGCGTCATAAAAATCCCCATAATGGCAGTGATGAAAATGGCAATATCGCTATTGATTAAAGCGGCGATTAACATGGAAAACGCCGCTACCGGCACTAAATAACCGCTGACGGAAGAAATATCCATTTGGTCGGAAATACTAAGCCAGCTACTAATTTTAATCACCAATAAGAACAGGGTAAAGAGAATCCCCAAAATAATCATATTGGCTTCTCGGCGTACAATATGCTTTTTCTTATAGACATAAAGAATAATCAAAAGATAGGTGCAAGCCACCAAGAGGAAAACGCCTACATATGTAATAAATGGAGACTTACTGCTTTGCAGCCCCAAATATTGCATGGTTTCCACTTCTTCAGCGGTGACAATACTGCCTTTGCTGAGAATTTTTTCCCCCGGTTTTACAGAAATGACCACCGGTTTCACGTCAGCCGTTACCTTTTCGATTTCCTCCATAGTCGCCATAGCGTCATACACCAAGTTAGGCTGGAAATCCACTACCCCTACCAAGCCGTTTAAGAGAGATTTTTCCTGATAGGTAAAAGAAGAACCGGCAATATCCTTACTCACATTAGCTAGGGCGCTGTCGATTTGTTCCTCGGTCACGCCGTCTTCTATGGCGGAACGAACAGAGATACGCAGGAACGTTTGCAGCCGCTCCAAATCTCGGTCAGAAAAAGACAAAGCAGATACGGCAAGCTCTTGCTTCCGCTGGTCAATAAAGAGACTTTTTACCGCTGCTTCTTTTGCCTCTTCTTCCGTTAACGTTTCATCTCTGACCACAGAGATGATTCCGGTAAAAAATTGGTCGATTTCATTTAAAATCGCATTATCCACCGCTTGGTCGCGGAAGAATTTCTGTCCCACGGTAGTCGCCGCTTTATTCTTGGCTTCTTGCGTACGAATATCACTGACAAACTGAGTAACTGCACCATTATAGAAAACATCGTTCTGAGCAACATCTCCTACTTTTACCGACACTTGCGTGGGATAAAAACCGATTGAGAGAATCACCGTGCCGATGATAATACAAAAGAGCCACCACATAACGGCGCGTACCACTTTATTTTTGGATATATTTTCTTTGGGCATTTCCAAACGAAATCCTTTAGCCATAAAGCCTCCTAAATAACCAATTGCATTTATTCCTTTTCATAAGCGGCAATGATTTTTTCCACCAGCGGATGCCGCACCACATCTACTTTGGTCAGATAAGAAAAGGCAATGCCGGGAATATTTTTCAGTTTTTGCGCCGCTTCCGCCAGCCCCGAAAAGTCTCCTTTGGGCAAATCTATCTGGGTCACGTCCCCGGTTATCACTGCTTTAGAACCCATGCCAAGACGAGTTAGAAACATTTTCATCTGAGGAGAAGTTGTGTTTTGAGCTTCATCCAAAATGATAAAAGCATCCTCCAATGTCCGTCCTCGCATATAAGCAAGAGGCACCACCTCTACGATGTTCCGCTCCATGTATTTTCTCGCCACATCATAGCCTAAAATATCATCTAATCCATCATACACAGGACGAAGATATGGATTGACCTTTTCCTGCAAATCCCCAGGCAGAAAACCTAATTTTTCTCCCGCTTCTACTGCAGGACGAGCCAGAACGATACGCCGCACTTCTTTATTTTTTAACGCCTGTACCGCCATGACCACCGCCAGATAAGTCTTCCCAGTGCCGGCAGGACCGATGCAAAATGTTAAATCGTTCTTACGAATTTTCTCCAGATAGTCATATTGCCCCACAGTTTTTGCCCGCACCTGCTTGCCCTTAGCGGTGATTAAAATGGATTTGCTCAGCTTATCGGCGATTTTTTCTTCTGCTTCCACATTCATTTTCAGTCCATAAGCTACGGTAGCGGAGGTAATTTCTCCGCCCTTCTCCGCAATTTCCGCCAGATACAAAAGAACTTGCTTGCATTTGGCAACGTTTGCCGCCTCGCCGATGAGGGTAGCTTCTCCGCCTCTCACAACGATTTTCACAGCAAGCTCTTTTTCCAGATAACGGATATGGGTATCCTGCTCTCCCAAGACCTCCGCAGCTTGTCCATTTTCACTTAAAACAATTTTTTCTTCCACTGCCATTGATTCCAACAAAACCTCCAATAATCACGGTTTATCTCAAATGATTTCTTCCTGTTCTGTCATATAGTATACCACAAAATTTACAGTTTTATGGCAAATCCTTTGCAAAAGCCAATAACAATCAGAAAAAGCGGGAATAAAAAGGTATCTTATAGAATTCTAGCTTTCCCTGAAAAACCCTTTTATTCCTTTTTCCCCGCCGTCTCTTCCTCCATAGGAATAGGCTCCAGCTGTATCTGGTCCTCAGGGGGCAGAGGAACAAATACGCCGATATCCTCCTGTACCTCCAATGTTACCTGGGCTTGATACAAATCGGGACCGCGGCTGATAATACGTACATACTCATTTAAAATCTCTCCTTGAGCAGGGACTTTTTTTCGAGCTTCCATTTTCCCCCGAGCAACGGCTTCCGCTAAGGCGTCGTCACTGCTGCGTTCTGTAACAACAGCCTCCTCCTGGGCAAAATCAGTTATCACGCCGCTGACAGGCAGCTGCCATTGCTGCCAAATCACCAGAGGAACAACGGTATCCTCTCTGTGACAAATTTCATAGGGGGACTCTTTTTTCCCCCACAACAAAAGGGATTTTCCTTGCCCATTGCGAAGAGCAAAACTGCTGGTTTCCTCTCCTGTCAAACGATAACCGGTCTCCACTCTGCTACATTCGCCAAACCCTTGATACCACACTCTGGCTTGAATAATAGCATCCGCCGCCAAACGCTGCTGTCCGTTGTTCCCCCAGACAAGAGGCTGACCGGATATAACAGTGCTGCCTTTTTCCACAGCAGCCGTGCCGCGCCGCACCAGAATATAATCCACCAAGCCGTCTTTTCCTGCCAATATGTTGCCAAAGAGCAAATCACTTTCCTCTTGGTTTGCTAATTTCCGTTCTACCACACTGATAATAACCTTACCTCGTTCGCTGCGAATCCCCACCCAGGAAAGGGCAGACTGTCCCCTTAAAATATGTTCTTCCGCGCTGTGAAAATCCATAAACCAGGTAGAACGGTAAGGCTTAATGCCGCTTTCTTCCGCTAAAGCAATCACATCTTCAAAACGAACGGTAGTCAACGGTTCGGGGCTTTCCACTTCTACCCGTAAGGGAACAAAAGATGCAAGATAAACCAAAACAGCAAAAACAAAGGTACCTGCCACCAATGCCTGCCGCCGTTTCATCCGTAAGAGAAAAAGGGGGAGTCCGCTTTTACCGGAAATGCGAAAACGACATTTGCTCCTGCGGGCAATATGACGCAATTTACCCAGGCTATACCAAGGAACTTTCGCTGAAACCAATACTTCATTTCGCCAGCAAATTTCAGAAATTTCCATTTGCTCCTGCATAACCAAATTAAGAAATTTCTCCACACCATTGCCCTGAATATAAATGGTAACGCTGCCGTTAAACCACTGATAAAACTTTTTTTGACGAGAATATTTCATTGCCGCCCCCTACAATCCTGTTTCTAAATTTAATCCTTTGATTTCCCCTTCAATGACCAATTCTTCTCGGCTCATGGTCTGGAGCATCAGTCCGCTGCCGGTGATTTCCACCCAACCGCCGCCGATTTTAATACGAATGCGATGTAAATCATAGTCAATGATACCTTTATGGTTTTCCACCACCAGACAATAATTCCCCGTCATGGTGATTTTGGGAATATCCAAACCCACTTCAGCAGGGATTTCCAGCGCGCTGACCATTGCCCGCCGCAAAGCGTTCCTTTTTTTTGCCAAAGCGTTTTTTTTCTTATCCATTCCATACCCCTCCTCTTATGGGTATTATCAGTTTATGAAAGATGACGGGAGAATATGTTAAAGCCCAAATAAAAAGAAACACTGAACCCATTTCAGTGTTTCTTTTATCTGCTTATTTTATATCGTCATCTTAATACCGTCGAGGACGTTTCGAGACAGGCGGACCTAAGATTTCCGACCACACCAGCCCCGTTAAGATATTTTCCTCCGTCGGCTCCAAGACAGAAGATAAGGATTCCCGCTCTCCGGAGGCAACGGCTGTACCACTTTTTATCGAGGGGGCTTTTTTTACTTCTTTGGCAGGAGCTGTCTTTCGCGCGGTTTCAGATTGTGGTTTCTTTGCTCTTTGTTCTTCGGAAAAAATCACCACTGGTCTTGCCGCTGTTCCCGCAGGTTGCGGCGTTTCCTGCTTTTTTGCAGGATAACGCTTGTTCCCATAAGGCGCATATTTGCCCTTTTGCGTCCCAGATGAATTATTTTTTTGTTGCCCCGCTCCCTTTTTTTGCTGCTCTTTGGCTGATTTTGCCGTGTTCACCAAGAACATGATGACCAGATAAGCAATGATTAAATCAAACAAGGGTATCCCCCCTTATTTTTTCAGATTATCAGACGTTACCGCAGCTTCTTTGTCTTTATTCACGCCGGCAATGCCTTCCCGCATTTTGGTATCAGACTGAATATTCTGCATATTGTAATAGTCCATCACACCCAAATTGCCGTTGATAAAGGCTTGCGCCATAGCTTTTGGTACTTCGGCTTCGGCTTCTACTACTTTTGCCCGCATTTCCTGTACGGACGCTTTCATTTCCTGTTCTTTTGCCACAGCCATAGCCCGCCGTTCTTCTGCTTTTGCTTGGGCAATACGTTTGTCTGCTTCCGCTTGGTCTGTTTGCAATTGCGCGCCGATGTTTCTACCTACATCAACGTCAGCAATATCAATAGATAAGATTTCAAAAGCCGTCCCGGCATCCAACCCTTTGGAAAGTACCGTTTGAGAGATACGGTCAGGATTTTCCAAAACGGCTTTGTGGGTTTCACTGGAACCGACGGTGGTAACAATACCTTCGCCGACACGGGCAATAATGGTTTCTTCCCCGGCGCCCCCTACCAGGCGGTCAATATTTGCCCGCACGGTCACTCTGGCTTTTGCCCGCACTTCAATACCGTCCTTTGCCACAGCGGCAACAATCGGTGTCTCGATAACTTTGGGGTTTACGCTCATTTGTACCGCTTCCAGTACGTTTCTCCCTGCCAGGTCTATGGCTGCCGCCCGCTCAAAAAGCAACGGGATATTGGCTCGTTCTGCTGCAATTAAAGCGTTAACCACACGGTCTACATTCCCCCCTGCTAAATAGTGGGCTTCCAATTGGCTCACCTTCACATTAAGTCCTGCTTTTTCCGCTTTAATCAAAGGATTCACGATTTTTACGGGAGATACCCGCCGTAACCGCATCCCGATTAAGTCCACAATACCGACTTTTACCCCTGCTGCCAGAGCTGAAATCCACAAACCAATCGGGATAAAGCTCAGAATAATCATGAAGCCCAGGAGCAAAATCGTTACCATAATGATAATAGTAATATAACCGCCTAAACCACCCATATGTCTTCCTCCTTTTTGTCATAGCATTTATATCAATCAAATGATATCCAAAATTTATTTTTCCTCACTTTGAGGCAAGATTTCACGCACAATCACGCGGGAGCTTTCTACCCGCACCACACTGATAGCAGCCCCTGCTGGGATAAACTCGCCTTCGGTAATCACGTCAATGCGTTCCCCTTCAAAAAGTCCTGCACCTGCCGGACGAAGAGGTGTAATGGCTACGCCGCCTTTACCTTCCAGATTGCTTAATTCTCTGCGAGGCGCCGCATAACCTTCGTCATTTTTTTGCTTTTGACTTAAGATGAGACGATTCCAAATCCCCCGCGTCTTAGAATATTTGAAACTAAGGAAAATCAAAATCATAGAGGCAATCAACGCCACTAACAGGGAAATAGCCGCCTGCTCCAGAGAGGGAGACGCGAACACAATGCTTGCCACAATAGAAAGAATGCCGGCAAGCCCTGTGATACCAACCCCCGGCACCACGAAAATCTCTAAGCAAACCAGAACCATGCCCACCAGGAAGAGAATCACCGCGCCCCAGCCCGCATAACCGGACATGAGATTTCCCGCAAAAAACAGGGAAAAAGAAAACACGCCAATAGTACCAAAAACGCCGAATCCCACCGTCAACAGTTCAATGATAATCCCTGCAATGCCTAAGGTAAGCAAAACGGGACTAACAAAGGGACTGGTGAGAAACTGCACCATTTTCTCTTTAGCAGTTTGTTCCACTCTAACTACATGAGGGTCAGAGAAATGCAACTGCGCAAAAATCGCCTTTTCATCCTCTGCAATGAAATCCGCCATATTTAAGGTGACAGCCTCCTGAGCAGTAAGAGTCAGGAGCTTACCTTTTTCCACCACACCGGGGATTTCGATACGGCTATCCGCCATAGCGGCAGCAATCTCGCCGTCTCTATGGTTATATTCTGCTGCACCAGCCAGTTCTTTGGACCACATGGAAATGACCTTTTCATCAGCGATTTGGTCACCCTGTCTGGGTTCTGCTGCACCCATGGTAGTCCCCGGCGCCATAACCAGCACATTACCGGAAAGAGCGATGAGAGACCCGGCAGAAATAGCTTTCTGCTCTACAAAACAAATAGTAGGAGTAGAAGAAGAAATGACGGTATTTTTAATATTCATGGCAGCGTCTACCAAACCGCCATAAGTGTCGATTTTCAACAACACATAGTCAGCATGGTTTTCCTTTGCCTCTTCATAACCCCGCGCAATGAAATTTGCCTCACCCCGGTCAATATCCCCTTTTAATGTAATGATATAAATCACCGGATTGGTTTTAGTCTCGTCTCCTTCATTTCCTACGGTTATAGTGGTAACATCCCCGTTACCTACAGTTATCGAATAGACATCCTCTGCCTCGTCGGCAAGGACAATGCCTACCGTCCCCAAAACCCAAGTAAATGCAAAGCACAATAAAAAAAGCATGGACCATACTTTTTTCATTTTGGCACCTCCAATAAATTTTCCATATGCAAAATGTATGTTCCTGCTGTAAAATCCCATATGGTTC
>CATIYQ010000037.1 GCA_949739465.1 uncultured Peptococcaceae bacterium
ATTGCCAACAGCAAAGAATATGTAACCACTGCAATTCGCCATAGTCTGGCGCTGGGCAAAGGATGTGGTCCTACCCACCACTTCTACGATTTGTATCAAAAAGGCTTACCGGAAGATATTCGCAACACTGCAAAATAAAGGAGTCACAAAACTATGAAAATCATTCGTTACAAAACCCAAATAGAAGCGGCAAAGAAAGGCATCATCACCAAAGAAATGCTGCAAGTCGCACAAGAAGAGGGCTATACCCCCGAATACATTTTGGATATGGTAGCCCAAGGAAAAGTGGTTATTCCCGCCAATATTAATCACAAAGCCCTACACCCCTATGGCATTGGACAAGGCTTACGGACCAAAATCAATGTTAATTTAGGTGTTTCCGGCGACGCTGCCGACTACCAAAAAGAAATGGAAAAAGTCGCCGTCTCCCTCCGCTATGGCGCAGAAGCCATTATGGATTTGAGTAATTACGGCAAAACCCAAGAATTTCGGGAACGGCTCATTGCCCATTCCCCCGCGATGATTGGTACAGTACCTATTTACGACGCCATCGGCTATTTGGAAAAGGATTTAGAGGATATCACCGCTCAAGATTTCTTAGACGTCGTGGAACGTCATGCCCAACAAGGTGTTGATTTTGTTACCATTCACGCCGGTATTAACCAGCGTACCCTGGAAGCCTTTGAGAGAAGCCCTCGCTTAATGAATATCGTCTCCAGAGGTGGCTCTCTCCTCTTTGCCTGGATGAAGATGACCGACAATGAAAATCCGTTTTATGAATATTATGACCAAGTTCTCGATATCCTCTACGAATACGATGTAACCATTAGCTTAGGTGACGCCATGCGCCCGGGAAGTCTTAAAGACGCTACCGATGCAGGACAGATTTGCGAGCTAATCGAGCTGGGCAATCTCACCAAACGGGCCTGGGAAAAGAACGTCCAGGTGATGATAGAAGGACCGGGACATATGGCACTCAATGAAATTGCTGCCAATATGACGCTGGAAAAAAAGCTCTGCCATGGAGCGCCCTTCTATGTATTGGGTCCTGTCGTTACAGATATTGCGCCTGGTTACGACCATATTACGGCAGCCATCGGCGGCGCTATCGCCGCTGCCAATGGCGCAGATTTCCTCTGCTATGTCACTCCTGCCGAGCATTTGCGACTACCTAATACAGACGATGTAAAGGAAGGCATCATTGCTACGAAAATTGCCGCCCATGCTGCCGACATCGCCAAAGGTATCCCCCATGCACGGGAGATAGACGATAAAATGAGCGAATCCCGCAGAAACTTTGACTGGGAAACCCAATTCTCCCTCGCTCTGGACGGAGAAAAAGCCCGGCGATATTACGAAGAAACACCCCCCTCTGACCGACATAGCTGCTCTATGTGCGGCAAAATGTGCGCCCTCCGCACCACCAATCGCATCTTAAACGGCGAAACCGTCGAAATCATCAAAAAAGAAAGCAGGTAACACCATGGAACAACAACTATCACAACAATTAGGCGAACTTCTTACTCTGGTACGAGAAAAAAAACCGTTGGTGCATCATCTGACCAATTACGTTACCGTCAACGACTGCGCCAACGCTACCCTTGCCATTGGAGCATCCCCCATTATGGCAGACGACGTTGCAGAAGCGGGAGACATTGCCGCAATCTCCTCCGCTCTGGTTCTCAATATTGGCACATTGAACAGCCGTTCTGTCGCCTCTATGCTGGAGGCGGGAAAACGCGCCAATGGGGCAGGCGTACCAGTTGTATTCGACCCGGTAGGCGCAGGGGCTTCCGCCTTGCGAAACGACGCCACCGGAACCATTCTGGAAACAATCAAGCCAGCCGTTATCCGCGGTAATATTTCCGAAATCAAATTCATCGCGGGAATCTCCGCCAATGCCAAAGGAGTAGATGCAGGCGACGCAGACGCCGACTTCGCCCAAGAGGACGCTGTCGCCATGGCAAAAAAACTCAGCCAAGAACTACAATGCGTTATTGCCATCACAGGCGCAACAGATATCGTTACCGATGGCAAAGAAACCTTCCTGCTGAGGAACGGACACCCCATGCTCTCCTCCGTAACAGGTACAGGCTGCCTTACCAGCTCTCTGGTAGGCGCGTTCTGCGGCATCACAGATAACCATCTTCTTGCTGCCGTTGCTGGCATTCTCACTACCTGCCTTGCCGGAGAGATTGCCTTTGCAAAAGCGGGACGCTTGGGAACAGGCAGTTTCCACATCGCCCTCATTGACGCCATCAGCAAAATGTCCCCCGCCCTCTTTACCGAAATTTGTCGTAAAAAGCAAAAGTATCACCAAATAGAGGTGTTATCATGATAACAAACAAAAATCAATCTCTCGATTACAGCGTGTACCTGGTAACTGACAGAGATTTAATGTCTGCACCCACCCTTCCGCAAGCAGTAGAGCAAAGCATTTTAGGCGGCTGCACCATGGTACAACTGAGAGAAAAACACTGTTCCTCATTAGAGTTTTATAAAATAGCCCAAGAAGTAAAAACAATCACCGACCGTTATCATGCCCCACTACTTATAAACGACCGTGTTGATATTGCCCTCGCTATTGATGCAGACGGCGTTCATGTGGGACAAAAGGATTTGCCGGCAACAAAAGTCAGAGAAATCATCGGTCCCGATAAGATTCTGGGTGTTTCCGCCTCTACCTTAGATGAGGCAATCCAAGCAGAGAAAGACGGCGCGGACTATCTGGGTGTCGGCGCAATGTTTACCAACCAAACCAAGCCCGACGCCAGAGTAACCACCATGGCAACCTTAGAAGAAATCCTAAATGCCGTTTCTATTCCCATAGTGATTATCGGCGGTATCAATCAGGAAACGTTACCGCAATTTTTGCATCTGCCCATAGCGGGCGCGGCTATCGTCTCCGCTATCATGGCGGCAAAGGATATTACCAAAGCCACCCAAGAGATAAAAAGCATCTGGCTAACAAAATAAAAAAGAAGCCTCATTCTATTGAGGCTTCTTTTTTTATGATTCTACCATGCCCGTTCTCGGTAGAGGTCGTTCACTTCTACTACCAGCACTTCCGCGCCAATTTTCCGAATAGACTGCCAAGGAATGGCAAGCTCCTTCTTCTCGCTGCGAGCAAGTAAACGATTAGCTCCCCGATAAGGAATGAGCAACGATTGAATGCTTCCATCTTCCGCGTCAATCATTAAGTCAGAATCCCCTACTGTACCTAAAATATCACCGTCAGATAAATTGATAATCTTCTTTCCCACAAACTCACTTAGTCGCATACAATCACCTATTCTCTTCCTTTCGTTTTCTAACTTTCTTTATGAACAATTTTGTTGTTTCATTTTATGAGTTCTTGATTATCTTTATTCCCATATATATTAGAAAAATCTGCGCATTTTATCGCAGATTTTTCTTTATTTTTGTATATTTCCAGTTATTTCAGGGCGTCAAACATAGCGGCTAAATCATATTGTCGTTCCTCCGGTCCTACCAAAGACAGCATGAATTTTCTATCGGCAAACAAATCTTTTGCCAGGTTTTGCACGTCTTCTTTGGTAACAGCCATCACCTTTTCTATCAGCGCGCTGATTGGCAATACCTCTCCCAAGACAATTTCGCCCTTTCCCAGTTTACTCATGACATTAGCTGAATTTTCCGTAGACATAAGCATCCCGCAGCGGAGCTGTTCTTTGGCCAAAGACATTTCCTCTTCGGTAACCCCCTCTACCAAAACATCCCGTAAGGTCTCCAAAATAACAGCAATCATTTCATCTAAATTTTGCGGATTGGTAGACGTATAAATCAAAAAACTGCCCCCATGGATATACCCGGCATGATAAGAATAAATGGTATACGTAAGCCCCCGTTCTTCTCTTGCCGCTTGGAAAAGTCGAGAGCAAGTGCCACCGCTTAAGATAGCGGACAGCACCGATAAGGTATAAGTCCGTTCATCAGCTGCCGCAAGCCCCGGTACCCCCAGACATAGGTGCATTTGTTCAATATCCTTATACTGATAGCAGCTGCCTGCTTTCATAGAGATTTCTGGTAAGATAATGGGCTTTTTCGCCCCTTGAAACTTACCCAAGTATTTCATAACAATTTCCATAGCGGCTTCTTTATCTACGTCCCCCGCGATGGAGACTACCGTATGTTCCGGCGCATAGTGTTCTTTGTAATAAGCATACATTTGGTCGCGGGTTAGAGCGGATACGGTTTCCACCGTGCCGATGATTGGCCAGCCATAAGGGTGGTCGCCGTAAATAGCAGCGGCATATTGGTCGGTCACCACATCGTCTGGGCTATCCTCATACATCCGCACTTCCTCCAGAACTACCCCTTTTTCCTTGACAAATTCTTCTTCGGGAATGGTGGAATTTAAGTACATGTCGGAAAGCACATCCATAGATAAAGAAAGATGTTCCTTTAATGTTTTCGCATAAAAGCAAGTATATTCTTTGGTGGTAAAAGCGTTCATTTGACCGCCCACCGATTCTAGTGCATTGGCAATTTCCTTAGCATTGCGATTTGTCGTACCCTTGAAAAGCATATGTTCTAAGAAGTGGGACACACCGTTTAATTCCGGCGTTTCATGACTAGAACCGGTTTCAGCCCAGATGCCCACAGATACGGAAGGCACTCCCGGCATTTCTTGTATCACCACACGGACGCCGTTTGACAAAACTTCTTTATATAACACAGATATCGCTCCAATCTTTTGCAAACTAAAAAGGTTTAACCCCTTCATGTTAAACGATATTTAGTTTCGCCAAAAAGCCCCAAATTCCTTTTATTTTTTCATTGATGTTGTCCTGGGATAAAATGTCAACTCTCCCCCATACTTTCCCCTTATCGTCCTTTATCACCAGATACCCCACAGCTTCTCCGCTGGCAATGGGCAGTTCCATAGGCTCGTCAAATACCCACTCTGTTTCCAACGTCTTTAGCTTATATTTAGGCACGGTGAAAACACCATCCCCTGCCGCAATGCCGGTAAGCCAAGGCTCAATGGGAAGATAGGTCATAATATCTCCCGCTTCGCACAGAGAAATATTAGTAAATTCATCAATACCATAGTTGAGAAGAGCATGAGATTCCCAGAATCGGTCGGGACTGTTTAATACCACAGCAAGAACCCGTCTGCCATCTTTTTCCATAGCGGAGACCAGACACGGACCTGCCGCATCAGTTGTGCCTGTTTTTACACCGATGACATTTTCATCTTCCCAAAGCAGTTTATTGGTATTTTTCAAGTAACGCTCGCTGCCGCCCATATCCTGAATCACCGTAGATTTGGTTTTCACTTTATCAGCAAAGTTCTTGTTCTGCATAGCATAACGTCCAATCATCGCTAAATCCCGCGCACTCATCATATGATTTTCTTGAGGCAATCCATTGGTATTGTAAAAGGTTGCTTTGGTCGCACCCAAAAGCTCTCCTTTCCAGTTCATGAAATGAACGAAAAGCGGTTCTGAGCCTGCAACATTTTCTGCAATGGCAAAGCAAGCGTCATTACCCGATTTCACCAACGCTCCCGTCAAAAGCTGATCCAAATAAAACTGTTCTCCCGGCTGTAAATAAATAGAAGATTCACCAATGGCGGCAGCTTCCGGTGACACATAGCAAATCTCGTCAGAATTCATCATATCCATAGCCAAAATCGCCGTCATGATTTTGGTCGTGCTGGCAGGATACAATGCCTGGTCAGGGTTTTTCTCCCAAAGAATCACACCGCTATCAAGGTCAATTACAATGCCCGCCTTCGCACCAATGGTGGGTACAGCCGCATTGACATCAGTGGGAAAAAAGAACATGCCGAACAAGACCAGCCACAGCCAAGAAAAACAGATTGGTTTCTTATTCTTCTGTTTGCTCATTTATCTCACCTTTTTCCCGGTTATCTTGTTGCGGTTGACTCTTGCAGAGCGGTCTGTTTTGAGAGATTTTCACCATTTCTATATTTTTGCTGTGCAATACCTCTCGAATGGCTTCCAACTCTGATACGGTGTTATCGCTTACCATATCGCAATAAAGAATACCAATTTCTGATGTTTCTTCTACCCGAGCCAGCTTCTCATCTGTCCGCATACCTTCCAGCTTCTCTTTGGGAGATACCCCTGTATAGGGCACTTGTAAGGCAATATTTTCCTGTTCCTCTACACTATACCGCTCGGAGACTAAATAAAGACAAACATTATCTCCCGCCAAATCGGACATCATTTCTGCCGTCTGCATAATATAAACTTTTGCCGTTTCTATTTCAATTGGCTTTTCCTGCATGGTTTCTCTATCATACCACCATACTCCCGTTTCAATACCCCTTTTGGTGACAAAAATATATGCTTCAGGATACTTTTGCACCCATGCTTTCGTAAAGAACATATTTACATTGGTCAGCCGTTTGGCTTTCAGCTCCTTTGCCAATTTCATGACGTCTTCTCCGCTGATTTTGCCGCTATCATCAATTTTTAAGGCGATGCTAACGCCCTCTTCTATCTGCTCATCCATAGCAGTGCCGGCGCGAAGAGACAGGGGCTCGCCTAGATATGCGCCGTAAATCCCCCAACAAGCCATAAGAGCCAAACAGCACAAGGGGATAAATTTCCCTAAATTCTTTCTGAAATAAAAAATCTTCATGAACCTTCCCTCGCTTATTTTCTCCTGTTATACGCCTATTTCTATGAAGCAGAAAGAAAAACTATACCGCCTATTTTCTATTTTTTTTGCACATAGGCAAACGGTTTTCTGATATAATACAAAGAAAAAGAATATAAGAAAAAGGATGTGCCTTTCTATGGAACAGTTTCATATGATTTCCCCTGACGACTATCAAAAAAGCCCTTTTCAAGCCATCGGCAAAGACTGGATGCTGGTAACGGCAGGTAATGAAGAAAAAGCCAACACCATGACTGCTTCTTGGGGCGGACTGGGTATTATGTGGGGCAAACCCGTCGCTTTCATTGTGATTCGACCGCAACGCTACACAAAAAAATTTATTGATAATGAAACCACCCTTTCCCTCTCCTTCCTGGATAACAGCTATCGCAAAGCCTTGAATTATCTGGGAACGGTTTCCGGCAGAGACGAGGCTGATAAAATCGAAAAAACCGGCTTAATGCTGGCATTTGAGAACCACATTCCCTATTTCACCGAAAGCGAAACTGTCATGTTTGGTAAAGTTCTTTATCAACAAGAAATGACGCCTGATTCTTTCCTAGCCAAAGAATTAGATGAAAAATGGTATCCCAATAAAGATTACCACACCCTCTACATTGCAGAAATCACCGCCATTTACAGCAAATAATTCAAAAATAAAAAAGAACGGCTTAAAGAAAGCCGTTCTTTTTTGCTTAGCTATATCTCCCCATAAAACGCCGTTATGGCTTGGGCAATAAATGCTGCCGTCCCCTTCCCATGCTGTTTATCAATTTTTGATTTTGTGGGTTCTGAGTTTTGAAACCACGCTAAGTGTTGCATAAGTCCAGTTTCATCTTTGATTTGAGTCAATTGCTTCATGACAAAGCCATATTCCCCTATGATTTCTTTCACTTCAAAACAATCAGGCGGTAAGTTTCGCTTCTCTGCCAACTTTCCCAAAATCTTTTCTATCCGTCTGCCATAACTTTCTGCTACATCTTTTGCCAAAGGATGAGCAGCAATATCTTGATAAGCCTCTTTACCGCCGTACCACTCTACAACTTTTGCATATTTTTTCTGCACTTCTTCTGTCGCTACCTTTTCCAGGTATTGCTTTTTCCACGCTTCTACACTGCCAAACTCTTCCACTGCAAGCCTCTTAAGCTTCTCGGGCATTCGTTCATAGAGCTGTTCAAACATTTCTTCTATTTCTGTCTTACTGAAAATCGCAAAGTCCATCTTGTTCTCCCCTTTCAGAATATCATCAATGCTAGAAATGAGACGGGTTAATCGTTCTTGTTGGACCACAAGCATTTTCCGCTGCATGGTTAAGATATCATTTTGCCCTAGGGTTGGATTGCTTAAAATTGCTTTAATTTCTTTGAGCGGAATATCAAACTCACGAAAAAATAATATCTGCTGTAAGGTTTCCAGCGCTTTATCGTCATAAAAACGGTAACCTGCTGCAGTTTTCTTTGTCGGCGTAAGAAGTCCGATTTCATCATAATAATGCAGTGCGCGCACACTGACTCCGGTAATGTCTGCTACTTCCTTTACAGTTTTCACAATACCCATCTCCTTTCTGCATTTCCAATTCTAGGCTATGACGCTCCGTCAGGGTCAAGAGAATTTTATAAAAAATACGGCTGTAAAAACAGCCGTATTTTCGTATTTTAGAAATAATCTTTAAAAGAATATCAAATTAGTCTGTAAGACCTAATTCTGCCATAGCATCTTTGCGGGAAAGTTTTACCTTTCCTTGGGCGTCGATGGCTAATACTTTCACTGGTACTTGGTCGCCTTCCTTTAAGACATCTTCCACTTTAGCTACCCGACGGTCAGCCAGTTGGGAAATATGCACCATACCATCTCTGCCCGGTAAGTCCAAAACGCCTGGTAGGATTTCAACAAAGGCACCAAAATCCATAATCTTAATTACTTTGCCATAGTAGATTTTACCTACTTCCGGTTCTGCTACGATGGATTTAATAATCTTTAACGCCTGTTCGCCTTTTTCAGCGTCAGCGCAAGCAATATATACATGGCCATCATCTTCAATATCAATCTTGGCCCCTGTTTCATCTACAATCTTCTTAATGGTTTTCCCACCGGAACCAATGACTTCACGGATTTTATCTGGATGAATGGTCGTCTGTAAAATTCTCGGCGCATATTTAGAAAGTTCTGTACGAGGTGCATCGATGGCCTCTAACATTTTTCCCAAAATAAACATTCTGCCTTCTTTGGCTTGAGCTAAAGCACGGGTCAAAATAGCGCGGTCAATACCCGGAATTTTAATATCCATTTGGATAGCGGTTACCCCTTTGGTAGTGCCGGCAACTTTGAAGTCCATGTCGCCCAAGAAGTCTTCCATACCTTGGATGTCTGTTAAAACAACCACATCATCTCCATCTTTAATAAGCCCCATGGCCACACCAGAAACAGGCGCTTTAATAGGAACGCCTGCCGCCATCAAAGACAACGTGCTGCCACAAACGCTGGCCATGGAGGTAGAGCCATTAGACTCAATGGCTTCAGATACCAAACGAAGAGTATATGGGAACTCTTCCACTGGCGGAATAACTGGTTCTAATGCCCGTTCAGCAAGAGCCCCGTGACCGATTTCCCGTCTGCCCGGCCCCCGCATTGGACGAGTTTCCCCTACACTAAAGGGTGGGAAATTATAGTGGTGCATATAGCGTTTGGAGTCTTCTGCACCTAAACCGTCTAAAATCTGTTCATCCCCTAAGGCACCTAAGGTGCAAGCATTTAATACCTGGGTTTGTCCCCGAGTAAACAAGGCAGAACCATGGGTACGCGCCAACACGTCTACTTCACAGCTAATAGGACGGATTTCTGTAAGAGCTCGACCATCAATACGGATACCATCTTTCACAATCATTTGACGGAAAATTGCTTTTTCCAGTTTATAAAGAAGACCGTCAACAGTTTTATTGATTTCTGGGTCTTCCTCGCTAGCAAACTTTTCTTTAATACCGTCTAAGATTTCGTCCAAATAAGCGTCTTTGGCTTCTTTAGACAGTTTATTTTGCGCGCAATAGCGTACCCCTTCTTGTAATAATGGGGTCGCATATGCAGTAACATCTGCTTCTAATTGAGGGTCGATTTCTTCTGGGATAAATTCCACTTTTTCTTTGGCAAGTCCCTGAGTCAATGCTTCTGCACGGAATTCTTCAATGAAGGCAACGATTTTCTTTACTTCTTCATGGGCAAACATAATGCCTTCTAAGACAATGTCTTCCGGGATTTCTTTTACCCCTGCTTCTACCATCATGACCGCATCAGCTGTCCCTGCTACAGAAAGGTGCATTTGGCTTACTTCTTCCTGTTCTACCGTAGGATTTAAGATGAATTTTCCATCTATCATACCGACAGTCACGCCAGCAATAGGCCCTTGGAAAGGAATTTTAGAAATATGAAGGGCTGCAGAAGCGCCAATCATCGCTACCATATCCGGAGCATTATCCTGGTCTACGGACATAACAGTCGTGACGATTTGTACATCATTACGATACCCTTTTGGGAATAAAGGACGAATAGGCCGGTCAATAATCCGAGAGCTTAAAATCGCTTTTTCACTAGCACGACCTTCCCGTTTAATGAAGCCGCCGGGAATTTTCCCTACAGCATATAATTTTTCTTCATAATCAACAGTTAATGGGAAAAAATCAATCCCATCTCTTGGCGCGTCCGAACAGCAAGCCGTACACAACACCATCGTGTCACCATAACTTGCAAAGATAGCACCAGCAGCCTGTTTGGCCATTCTGCCGGTTTCTAATGTCAGAGTGCGGCCGCCAACTTCTATGCTTTTTCTTAAAACACTCATTTTCTTATTCCTCTCATCTTCTTTTTCTTTTTAACCTAAATATCTTTCTACAAAAATGTAGGATTTCCTGCCGATACTGGTATTTTTCTCCAAATTGACTTTCGTGCCTTTTTTAAAACAAAAAGAAGGCACTATCGCCTTCTTTTAATTAATCTTATTATTTTCTTAAGCCTAGCGCTGCAATGATTTGACGATACCGTTCAATATCATTTTTTCTCAAATAGTTGAGAAGACCGCGTCTTTGACCTACTAATTTCAA
>CATIYQ010000038.1 GCA_949739465.1 uncultured Peptococcaceae bacterium
TTAGAACTTTTCTCCGCATTCCGGACAGAATTTGGGAGTCCCCGTTATGGCAGCGTTACATTTTGGACAGTTTTTTGCCAACTTCTCGCCGCATTCTGGGCAGAATTTTGCCTGAGAGGAAATGGGCTTGCCACAGCCCGGACAAGGCATAGGCAATACATCACCACAAAAGGAGCAGACTGTTTCTCCCTCGGGAATATCGTTGCCGCAGTTAGGACAATGCTTAATTTTTCTACCACAGTTAGGGCAAAACTTCGTTGTTTCCGTGATTTGTGCGTCGCAGGAAGAACAAGAAAGTTTTGTTTCCTTTGGCGTATCCGGCTCGCTGTCTTTGGTATCAAAGCCGCAATTGCCGCAAAACCGCTGAGACATGGGAATCTGCACATGGCATTGGGGGCATTTTTTGCTTTGCTCCGTACTCATTTCTTTTGCCATATTGCCAAATTGCGCGCCCATAGGACCGCCCATACCAAAGCCAATGCCCATGCCCATGCCCGCGCCCATCAGGGGAGAAACCATACCGCCGTTGTTGTTGGCAGCTCCTTCCAATGTATCAAAAGAGCGTTCTTGACGGTAGTCGTAACCGATAATATCCATTTCCGCCCGTTTTGCCAGCGCGTCTTTTAACTTTTTGACGGCGGGGTCTTCTTCCGGTACGCTGATTTCATTCACATAGAAGGAAACCAAACCGATGCCGTAGTCATCCAATGTAGGTCCGACTTTTTCTTGCAAATAATTAGAAAGCTCATCTATGTAAGCGTTGATTTCCAAAATACTGATTTTTTCCTGTACCAAGTAAGAAGAAATGGAGTCTTTTACCTTGGCAATATACACACCGCGGAAATATTTGGTCAGAGAATCTTTATCAAAAATAGGCATCGTGCCTACCAGTTTAATCAAAAACTTCTTGCTATCTTCAATGCGTATACCAAAAATACCGTTGGCCCGCACCGGCGCAAAAATACCGTATTTGGGGTCTTGCAATTGAATCGGACTGGACGTTCCCCATTTTACGTCCAGGTTATAGGCTTTATTGATATACCAGATTTCAGCGGAAAAAGGTGATTTATCGCCAAAAGGTAAATTGACAATGTTATTTAACAACGGAATATTTGCCGTATCCAGCGTATGACGTCCGCTGCCGAATACGTCCAATACCTGCCCGCCTTTGACCAAAACCGCCTCTTGGGCTTCGTTAACAATCAACTGCGTCCAAGTACCCAATTCCTCATTGGGATATTTCCAGGCAAAAACATCAGGCGTACCGTTATATTTTACTACATCAACAATAGCCATTCTTTTTCCCCTCCCGTAAAATTGTTCTTATACTTGTTTATTTTATCATAAATCGACCTTTTATAGAAGGCTGCGACAAATTTTATTTTTCAGGATAAACATGATCCTTCCAATACCACCATTTGAGCTTTTCTTCCTCATAGATATCGTTCTCAGCAAAGTAAACGGCACAACGGAACACATACAGCACGCAGCGGTCGTCCCGGTAACCTTTATAAAGACACTCTTTCTCATAAAGCGCCTCCGGGCTTTGCCCTCGCAAGTCCGCAATAGCGGCAATGCCCATGCCCTCTAATACCTCTGCAATTTTTGGACCTACACCAGGGATTTTGGTTAGTTCCCTTGCCATAGTCGTTACCGCCTTTCTTACCAACTGCAATTAACTGTTATCATATTCGTCGGTACACCTAAAAATTGAATATCAAATTTCAATGATGGCTCAATAACTGTCGAAGCATTATGTATTCGGAATGATAAAGACCAACCATTATTGAAATACAACTCTGCCGTATTCTTTGAATTTGGCTTAAAACGTAAAGCGATTATTTCTGTCGGCAGGTCAGTTCTCGGGATAAATAAAGTTGCTTTTGCCCGATTCCCATTCTTATTTAATTCCCCACGTAAATTAAAAGATTGAACTTCTGTAATTGCTTTCTTGTCTATGGCAACGATTTTATAAAAATCACGGGTACCAAGCAAATATGAGATTAATCTTGCAGGTATACTATAGTCATTTTGATAGGCTCTATTTAATTCATCTATAAAAGCGGAAACGATAGGTTGATATACTGCATCCTCTTTATCAGACATATCATGCCAAGAAACTTGCTCTTTTTTTAGTTCTTTTAGTTTTTCAAAGATAGGTTTTACAGCATCCCAGTAACTGCTGGCACACGGTATACCATACCACTTTTTTCCGAAATCTATTGTAGAACTTAGTCTTGAATGCTTCGCCGCAAAATGGTTGTGCTTCATCGAAAGTCCAATATCCCAATGTATTGCATTTCTCGAGATAACAATATCACGAACATCTCCATTTTCAGCATCTGAATCCTTGTTAATAGAAAGAATAACCACATCATCGCTATCATCACATTCTAATATAAGTGGTTCTGCTGAAAACAGCGTATCAATAAATGCATCAGCTGCTTTTTGAAACTTTTTTTGCTGAGGCACAGATTGTGTTTCCCATGCCCTTTTGGCTGCTATCACTGATTTTTCTTCAATTAAAACCGGACGAATATTCGCTATTCTGTCTTTCAGTTGGTCAATACAGGCGTATTCAAATGCTCTGCCTTGATCGTTACTCTTTGAACTCATGATAACTTCCTTCTAAACTATTTTTAATTGCTATGGCTATTTCATAAGCAAGATTGACAGGAACAGCATTACCAATCATCTTATATCCATCATTCACACGATCATAAATAAACTGAAAATCGTCAGGAAACCCCTGCACTCTTGCTACTTCCCGTACTGTCATGCGACGATATAACTGTTCTTTCCCTGCTACAAATCGATAATCATCTTTGCTAAATTTCATCATTTTGGGAGCTTGTGGATGTAACTGGCATTGTCTGCCAGATGCTTGCACGGTAAATGCCTGCTCATCCCAGGATTTCACACGATTTCGACTCATAAATATGGGAGAAAATGCGCCGGTAAAATACTCATTGTTATTGATTGCCAGTGGATTATGATGATTTTTTTCACCAGCCGGCACTGCCGTATCCTGCAAATCCCAGATAATATCTTTCAGTGTAAGTTTTTTATCATCGTCAACAGTAGAACCATCAGGAAAATGAAAATCCACATGCAAATCATGACGAAATCCAATATAGAAAACTCTTTTTCGCTCCTCTGCTACGCCAAAATCTTTAGCATTAGCAAGGGTGAGTGAAACGTCATATCCGCTTTCCTTAAACAACGCTATAATATTTTTTACTGCTTGATTATGCCGGTTGGCAAGCATTCCACTTACATTCTCAGCCAAAAAGAATTTAGGTTGAAACTCCTTGAGTATCCTGATGTAGTCAAAAAACAATTGTCCCCTTGCATCTTCAATGCCCCTTAAGGAACCGGCTTCTGACCAAGATTGACACGGCGGACCGCCAATGATACCATCTACTTCTCCATCAATATACCGCGCAATATCTTGTTTTTTTATACTTTTGATATCCCCTTTAATCAAATGTGTTTTGGGATGATTGATTTTGAAAGTCTGCCATATAGTCTTATCAATCTCATTGGCAACAGGTATATCAAACCCAGCTTTTTCAAACCCTAAATCAAGTCCGCCGCAACCACTAAACAGACTAATTAATTTCACCTGAATCAACTCCCCTTTCACCTTTCCTCTTTTGACAGCAACACGACGCACTCCACATGCCCTGTCTGGGGAAACAAGTCCACTGGCTGAATGATTTCCGCGCCATAGCCCTTTAACGAGAGATACTTCATATCCCGCGCCAAAGACGCGCCATGACAGGAAATATAGATGATGTAAGGAAAGCCTGCCGCGGCAATAGTATCCAGCACCCTTTCCTCACAGCCGCTGCGGGGCGGGTCTAAGACAGCTACGCTTTTTGCTGCCATTTCCCATTGGGCGCTATTTCCCCTCGCCAGCAGCTTGGGCAATACATCTTCGCACAGTCCCGCATAATAATGCCCCTTGACGGCGTTCACCGCGGCATTTTCTTGGGCGTTTGCCACCGCTTCCGCTACTACCTCCACGCCTACCACCTCTTGCCCAGGAGACGCCAGACAAATACCGATGGTACCCACACCGCAATAAATATCCCAGATATATTTCACATCGATGGGGAGCCTTGCCAATAATTTCCCCGCCACGCCGTACAACTTTTCCGTTTGGGAGAAATTCACCTGGAGAAAATCCTTCGCCCCCCAACGGAAGGTGCGACCCATGAGGGAGACGGTCAGTTTCTCCGCCCCGTGAAGCAGCTGCCATTCCTCAGAGAAATACCCGTCCCAAGGACTCTTCTTGCCATAATTATACCAAACGCCTGCAATGGGTAGGGACGCTCTCCATAGAAACGCTGTTTGCTCTTTTATATCGTTCTGACGCTCTCCCTGACAAAGAAATGCCACCAGACAACTGCCATCTACATTGCTTTCTTTGATGAGAATATGACGCAGCCCTTGAATACCGCCAAGAGCTGATTTCTGCTGTTGCAGGCAGGCAATAATCCTGTTGATGCTCGATGTGGTCAAAAGGCACTGAGAAATGGGAACGATTTCTTTGCTTTCCGCGGCAAAAAAGCCCAGTTCTCCTCCTTGATAATGAAGATAAACCCGATTGCGGTAGCCCCAA